>NZ_LBFB01000030.1:0-20140 GCF_013363285.1 Marinitoga sp. 1154
TTATGATAGAAATAAAAGATATAAAATCATTATTATTCTATCTTGGGTTTATGACATTTGAAAAAGAAGGATTAAGGACATATTTAAAAATACCAAATTATTCAATGAAAAAAATATTCTCAGAATATTTCACAGAATACATAGAAGAAAGGCTAACAGAATATATAGACACAGATGAAATAGAAAATGCAATAATAACGATATTAGAAGACGGAGAAATAGAACCATTTGCAAAAGAAATAGAAAACCTATTGAACAAAATGGACAACAGAATATTCATGGGATTAGATGAAAAATACATAAAAGCAATAATGTATAGTTATTTAGTATTAACGCCATATGCAATGGTAAAAATGGAATATCCAGTAGAAAATGGGTATATAGACATAGCAATGTTCAAAAGATACGAAGAAGTGCCATATGAAGCGATAATAGAAGTAAAATACATAAAACAAAAAGGATACACAGAAGAAAAATTAAAAATGAAAATAAAACAGGCAAAAGAACAAATAGAAAAATACAAGAAATCATATGAATTAAACACAAAAAATGAAACGATGAAAAAGTATATAATCGTTTTTGTTGGTAAAGAAGCGAAGTATATTGAGGAAGTAAACTAATTCAAAAAGAATATTTGAAATAAAACCGTGAATAAAATCACGGTTTTATTTTTTTTATTTTATTATAATACAGATAACAAAAAAATAAAACAGCGGGAGGTTGATTTATGAATACAGTAGTTCTAATTTTAATCGCAGCGATATTTTTAATCTGGTCAATTTTTAAAAGCAAGGAAAAAACAAAAGAAAGTTTAATTTTATCAAAAAATTTGCTTGTCAAAACTTTTGTTGAAATTATAGGTGTTATGGCTCTTGTTGGTTTAGTATTAGCTATATTACCACCAGAATTAATAAAACAATTACTTGGTAATTCAAACGAATTTTTAAGTACTGTCTATGGTGCAGTTATAGGTGCTCTTACAATAATTCCAGCATTTATAGCGTTTCCTTTATCTAAATCACTTTATCAAAGTGGAGCGAATTTAACGGCAATTTCAGCATTTATTACAACATTAACAATGGTTGGATTTGCAACAATACCAATTGAAATCAAATATTTTGGTAAAAAATTTACTTTGCATAGATTATGGATTAGTTTTGTAGCTGCAATATTAATAGCTTCAGGAATGGCGGTGATATTATGAAAAAAATAATAAGTTTAATAAAAAATAATAAATTAATATTTATCAGTATAATTCTTTATACTATAGCATTTTTTGTAAAACCTGAAATCTTTTTTAAAGGTCTTGAAATGACAAAGGGCTTTTTAATAGAAATGATTGAGGTTATGCCACCAATACTTATTATTTCTTCTTTAATAACAGTCTGGGTTCCATCAGAAGTTATAATGAAGCATTTTGGGAAAGAATCCGGAATTAAGGGTAAATTTTTATCCATTTTTACAGGAGCCATATCTGCAGGTCCAATATATGCAGCATTTCCAGTAGCACAGGCTTTATTTTTAAAAGGTGCAAGTATTGCAAATCTTGTGATTATCATAAGTTCATGGGCTGTTGTAAAAGTCGTTATGTTTATGGTTGAGTCGAGTTTTTTAGGATTATCATTTGCTTTAACACGATATGCTTTAACAATTCCCGCAATATTAATTATGGGATATGTTATGGAAAAATTGGTTAAGAGAGAGGATATATTAGAGGAAATAGAAAATACTGAAATAATATATAATACTCCAAAAGAAGTTTTAAATGATCTTCCAAATATGAATTGTGGCGCATGTGGTTATGCTAATTGCAAATTATTTGCTGAAGGTGTTATACGTGGGGAAGTAAGTATAGATGATTGTGTAATAAGGGCAAAAGCCAGAAAGACAGCTTAACAAAAACCAGCCAGATGGCTGGTTTTTTTGTCGTGCTAAATTATAATAAATTATTTTATTCTTCATGCATAGTTTTACAAAAATTTAAAAGAAAATGTTATACTTATTATTGAGGTGATAATAATGGAATTTTTAGAGTATATTTTTGTATTACCAAAGCACATGGAAGAGAGTATGGAAACATTTTTTTCATTAAATGATTTTAAAAATTATTATATTGACAAACCAACAAAAGGACAGAATGTTATAAAAGTATATATTAACAAAAAAAATCCTGAAACTCATGTTATAGACTTTTTAAAAGATAATCTTGAATTACTTTCGAAAAAAGACATTACAGAAGATGATTGGTTAAAACCATGGCGTGATTCATTGAAACCATTTGAATTTATCAAAAATATCTGGATAATACCTGACCCGGATAAAGAGCATGATTTGCCGGATAACGTGAAAATAATAAAGATAATACCTGGCACAGCTTTTGGAACTGGATTGCATCCAACTACAAAGTTAGCTGCTAAAAATTTAATGAAGGTTGTTGACAATGGCTCAGATGTTCTTGATATAGGAACAGGCACAGGTATATTATCTATAATTTCTAAATTACATGGAGCAGATAATGTTTTAGCCATAGATTATGATATTTTAGCAGTCGAAAAAGCTAAGGAAACATTTGAATTAAATGGGTTGAATATAAGTGTAAAACAATCAGATTTGCTTTCTAAAATCGAAAAAGAAAAATTCGATATAATAATAGCAAATATTGTTGTTCCTATATTGATACGATTACTCAATGATGAAAAATTAGATGAAATATTAAATGAAAATGGTTATTTAATATTATCAGGAATAAACAAAGAAAGAGAAAAAGAAATAATTAACAGAATATTTGAAAAGGAATATAATATAATTTCAAGAGAGGAAGATTCTGGATGGATATCACTACTCCTACAAAAAAGGATATAGAAATAATAGAAAAACAAATAAACAGAGAACCTCATGAAATAATATCAATACCAAAAAGATGTTCATTTGATTTCCCACAGGTAATACAGAGTTTTCCACTAAAAGATGGAAAACCCTTTCCTACCCTCTATTGGTTAACCTGCCCTCATTTAACAAAAGAAGTTGGAAAACTGGAAGCTTCTGGCAAGATAAAAGAATGGGAAGAAGAAATTAAAAACAATGAAAATTTAAAAGAATTATATTTAAATGCTCATCTCGAAGAAAAAGAAAAGAGAAATGCATTTTTAAAAGATCAAGAAATATGGATTATTAAGAGATTTGAAAATATAGGAATAGGTGGTGTTAAAAATTTTGAAAGCATTAAATGTTTGCACTTACAGTTGGCATCATATTTAGGAGGAACAAAAAACCCTATTGGAGAAAGGGTGTGGCATAGCATTGAAAAGACGGAATGTGAGAACTGCATCTGTTGTTTATTATAGAGATATAAGAACACATATAGTAATATTTGTGCTGATTCTTTTTGGAATTTTAGCCATAATACGTAATATTTTGCTAAATGATTATACTGGAGCTACCAGTAATGGAATGAGATTTTTAGCTATTTTAATAATAAGATTTGGATTATACATCACTTCACCAGTAACCGACATATCGATATATACTTTTAGCATTTTTAATTTATTTAATATTGATATCTTTTATATAAATAATATAACTTTTGGAATATCATTGCTATTATCTTTTAGAGATATGCTAAGAGCAAGAAAATATATTTTCACAGATTCTTTAACGGGTTTATTAAATAGAAGATATTATGTTGAAATAATACCTAAGGTAATAAAGCTGAAAGAATATATTGGTAAAGATTTTGGAATAATTGTTCTGGATCTTGACAATTTTAAACCTGTAAACGATAAATTTGGTCATAAATCAGGAGATTATGTCTTAAAGAAAGTTGGAGAAATAATAAATAATTCTGTAAGAAAATCTGATCTTGCTATACGATATGGTGGTGATGAATTCGTTATTTTAGTCAGCACAAAAGATGAAAAAATTCTTGATGATATTATTAAAAGAATTGAAGAAAAAATAAAGGCAGACTTAAAAATATATAATGTTTCCGTATCTGCAGGGAAAAGTATGAAATTCAAAGATGATAATATTACAATAGATGAAATGTTCGAAAAAGCTGATAAAAACATGTATGAAAATAAAAAGAGGAGAAAACATGCTCGATAGAAATGTCCTGAAAAATATTCCTGATGAACCGGGAGTATACATTTTTAAAGATAAAAATTCAAAACCTATTTATATAGGTAAAGCGAAAAGAATTAAAAAGAGATTATCTTCTTATTTTAATGAATCGAATCAGAAAAAAAATGAAAAGGTTAAAGCTATTATTCAGAATGCAGAATATCTCGATTACATTGTTGTAAGAAATGAAGATGAAGCGTTAATTCTCGAATCAAATTTAATCTTTACACATAAACCGAAATATAATATATTGTTAAAGGATACACGTGTGTATCCTTATATTGCTATAACAAAGGAAGATTTTCCTCAAATAAAATTAGTTAGAACAAAAAAAGGAGAAAATGCAGAATTTTATGGACCTTATTCCAACGTTGGAATGGTGCGTGGAATAATAGAAATAATACAATGGGTTTATAAGGTCAGAACATGTGAAAGAAAACTCAACAGAAAAACAAAACCATGTTTTTTATTTCATCTTGGAAAGTGTTTTGCACCATGTTATGTTGATGTTGATAAGAAAGAATATAAAAAAGCTGTTGGTAAGATAAAAAGATTTTTAAAAGGGAATATAAAATCCATACGAAAATATATAGAAGAAAATATGAAACAGTATGCGAAAATATTAAATTTTGAAAGAGCTGCTCAATTAAGGGATTTGCTTTATAAGCTTGATAAATTGTTTGTTCCAATTGGAGTTGAAATGATTCATAATAAAAATATAGATATACTTGCTAGAGATAATGAATATCCTGTTGTAATTCTGCTAATTATAAGACAGGGTTATATAATCTCAAAATTAACCTTTACCATTGAGGGTAATATAAACGAATTTATACATCAATATTATATAATAAGAAAAAATATTATACCACAGGAAATTTGGATTAAAGATTTTGATAATTCTATAGACAGAGAAATTCTTCATTTTCTAAAAAATAACGGATTAAATGAAATTAAAGATTTAAAAGGTGAAAGCGAAGAATTATATGTTATTGCAACAAGAAATTTAGAAGAAGAAGTAAAAAAGCAAATAGATTTGGGAAACACTTTAAAACAGGCAAAGGAAATCTTATCTTTAAAGAAAATACCATATAGAATCGAAGGAATTGATATATCACATTTACAGGGGATGTATACTGTAGGTTCTTTAATCACTTTTGAAAATGGAAAACCAAAAAAAGAAGACTATAGAAGATACAGACTCAATGAGTTCAAAGAACCTAACGATTTTGAATCAATAAAAAGTATAATAAAAAGAAGATATACCAAACATCCACTTCCTGATTTATTATTCATAGATGGTGGAAAAGGGCAGGTTAATTCTGCTGTTAAAGCTTTAAATGAAATAGGATATACATTAAATGATGTTGATGTTATCGGAATAGCAAAAGAAGATGAAAGAATAGTGTTTCCTGGAGAAATTAAAGATTTACATCTTCCACTTGACCATCCCGTTTTAAGAATGTTGATTTTTATGAGGGATGAAACACATAGATTTGCTATAACATTGAATAGAAAATTAAGAACCAAAAGATTTGAAAAGTCCAAGCTTGATGATATTCAAGGAATTGGGCCAAAAAGAAAAAAAATGTTAATTTCTCATTTTGGTTCTATAAAAAACATCGCAAATGCCAGCTGGGAGGAAATAAATAAGGTTATAAAAAATGAAAAGGTTGCAAAAAAAATAAAAGAGTACTTTGATTAATTGGAGGCAAAATGAAAAAATATACAATAATTGGAATTATATTGATAATTATAATATGGCAAATTATCGCAATTTTAACTAATAATCCTCTTTTAATACCATTTCCTTATAATGTTTTTATGGAAATGTTGAAATTATTTAAGGATTACACCTTTTATTCAGACTTATTAAATACTTTTCTAAAAATAATAACAGGTTTTTTTATCTCATTATTAATAGGAATACCTATCGGTCTCATTTCTGGATTAAGTAAAAATTTTTTCAATATATTCAGACCATCTTTAATGCTAATTCAAAGTTCACCAGTAGTTTCGTATATTGCAATAGCAATGTTATGGTTTGGAATAGGTTTTTATACACCAGTATTTGTTGCTTTTATGGTTATATTTCCTGTAATAGTATTAAATATTTCTGAAGGTATTAAATCAACAGATAAAAAGTTAATCGAGATGGCTATGGTTTTCAATATAAGTAAAAAGAAAATACTTTTAAAAATATACTTTCCTTCTTTAATTCCCTTTTTGAAATCAACTTTAAATATGATATCTGGTAGTATGTGGAAATCTGTAGTAATTGGTGAATTCCTTGCCGGTGATAAAGGACTTGGCGTAAGTCTTGCTTTCTCTAAAATAGCTTTAAATACAGATAGAGTTTTTGCATATACAATATTGTTGTCTATATTTGGGTTGATTTCGGAAAAGTTAATCAAACTCCTGTCAAAAAGAAAAAGAAAAAAAATAGTCAAAAAGTCAAAAAATACTGCCGTTAATAAACCTGTTAATCAAAAAGAAAAGAAAAATACAGAAAATGTTATTATAAAAAATTTGAACAAAAATTTTGGAGAGAACGTCATATTATCCGGTTTTAACATTGTTTTTGAAAAGAAAAAAATAAATATACTACTTGGAGAATCCGGGATTGGGAAAACCACAATATTAAACATACTATCTCAAATTATAGAAAAGGATGCTGGTGAAATAGCTATACACGGTAAAATTGGATATGTTTTTCAGGATGACAGGCTTGTTCCATGGTTAAGCACATATGAAAATATTAAATTAATTAAAGAGAATGTGTCTTATGAAGAGATAAAGATATTCTTAAAATTACTAAATCTTGATGAAAACGTATTATATAAATATCCAGATGAACTTTCAGGAGGGATGAAAAAGCGCATAAATATATTAAGAACTATAATCTATGATCCGGATATTATTTTAATGGATGAACCATTTTCGTCACTGGACATATCAACAAAATATAAAATTATGGAGGAATTTAAAAATATACAGAAAGAAAAACATTATACTGTTATTATGGTAACACATGATCCCTTTGAAGTTTCAACATTAGGAGAAAATGTATTCATATTAAAAGGAGAACCTTTAAAAATAAAAAAAGAATTAAAGTTTAAGAATGCTGTGTGTCGTACAATGGATGATAATCATAATATACTTTATAAAATTAACAAAATACTGTTAGATTAATTTAATTATTTTCTAAGGAAATTCTAAGAAAAGTAAGCGAAAATATTTTTAGAAGATTACCAATGGAGGTGATAGGATGAAAAAAATGGTTATGTCAATAATGCTATTATTGTTGGTAGTATCATCCTTTGCATTTGTGAATCCAGATTATGTTTCACCAGTGGTAAATGTTGTTAATGAAGCTGCACCGGCTGTAGTTAATATTGAAGCGGTTGGACATAGAAAAGCTTCAATAGATCCTTTTTTTGAGGATTTTTATAAACGATTTTTTGGTGAATCTCCATGGACACAGGATAGAGAATTTAAAGCTCTTGGAACAGGGTTTATTTTTGATAAAAGAGGATATATCCTGACAAATTATCATGTTGTTGAAAATGCTGATGAAATTACAATAACAACACTAAAGGGAAAAAAGTATAAAGCAAATTATGTAGGCGGAGATAAAGATTTGGACATAGCAGTATTACAGGTTAAAACAAAAGATGTATTGCCTGTTATAGAGCTCGGAGACTCAGATAATATTCAGATAGGAGAATGGGCTATAGCAATAGGTAATCCTCTGGGATTCAAACATACTGTAACATTAGGTGTTGTAAGTGCCATTCATAGAAAAATTCCAAAACCTGATGGAAGAGGATATTATGCTGATTTAATCCAAACAGACGCTGCAATTAATCCAGGGAACAGTGGTGGTCCTTTACTAAATATACATGCTCAGGTTATAGGTATTAATACAGCAATAATAAATCCAACAGAAGGACAAAATCTGGGATTCGCTATACCTATTAATTTTGCAAAACGCTTTGCAGAAGCTCTAATAAACACCGGAAAAGTTTCAAAAGCTTATCTGGGTGTATATATACAAAATGTTACAGAAACACTGGCTAAAACATTTGGACTGAAGGTTAATAAAGGTGCATTTGTAAGTGATATTGAAAAAGGTTCTCCTGCACAAAAAGCGGGAATAAAACCGGGTGATGTTATTGTAAAAATAGATAATAAAGAAATAAACAGCGCTGATGAATTGGTATACATAGTAAAAACATATCCAGCTGGTGAAAAAATAGATGTTGTTGTTAATAGAAAAGGCAAAGAAATAACCTATGAAATAACTTTAGCCGAAAGAGCTGAATTTGCAAAAGCTACAAATGATTATTATCTTGGATTAAAAGTACGCGATTTAACACCAGAAGATATTAATGAGTATAAACTTCCAAAAGATATGTATGGCGTAATGGTTGAAGATGTAAAAGACGGATCAGAAGCACAATATGTAAATATCAAAAAAGGCGATATCATTATGGAAATGTACGTTAACGGAAAAGGTGAAAAATTGCAATCCATTAAGGAATTTCAAAAATTAGTATCAAAAATCAAAAAAGGTGATTATATAGGATTTATAATATTTAGAGATGGTTATAGAATGTCAGTATATTTCAGTTATATGGGAAAATAATCTAAATTCTAAAAACGAGGCAAAATGCCTCGTTTTTTCATATCCGTTTAAATTAATCAATTTCATTTATTTTACCTTAGATGGACTTTCAAAGTTTGTTTTGATAAACCATATATGTAATTTGACTCCATTTTCTTCTTCTAATATATATTCAAAATCTTTTATTGTATTTGAATATATTATTAACCATCCCTCTTTTAACCCTTTTCTTTTTATATATTCTTTTATTTGTTTTTTACTTTTTTCATAATCATTTCCTGTTATGTTTGCTTTTATTTCTATTAAATATTCTTTGTTACGCATATTTATTAATAAGTCTATCCTTCCTCCGCCAACATGTGTTTCAGGATATACTTTTCCATCTGCAGCTTCTACATATAATCCAAGAAATTGATCAAGATTGTATTGATATACTCCTTCGTAATAGTTTCTGCCTTTGAACATTACTGCTCCTCGTTCTTTTATGTATCTTATATACCTTTTCATCAATTTGTTTAAATCCAAGCTTCCATCTTCTTTTATATATGGTTTTATTGTATCTTTTATTGTTGCCATATAATTTTTTTCTCCGTTAATTTGTGGTTTGAAATGATTGTATAATTTTTTATAATATAACGGTACTTTTACACAACATTTACCGTCACAGTCATCTATTACCCCATTTAAATATAGGAATTTTATTCTATCATCACTTATATCAAATTCAACACTTTCTGGCTCAAATAATATTTTCATCATTAATTCTTTTTCTTTTTTCGCTTTTGATATTATATTTTCCATGTTTTTATCTATGTATTTCCTTATATAATCATATAATGTTTTTTCAAAATGTTTTTCTGTTATTATTTTTTCTCCTTTTGCTTTTTTCATTACTAAATCATATGCAAGTCCATTTGTTAATCCTGGTTGTCCTGCTGCGTTGTGCCATATTAATTCTTTTACTTTTTCTTCGAATATTTGTCCTGTTTCTTTTTCATGTTGTGAAAGTAAATCATATACTTGTTCTTTTGTAAAGTATGGCACTTCTAAATGTTCTGCAATATTAAACGGACTGGCATTGTCTTCTAATATTCCGCTTAGATATCCTACGCTTATTAATATTACACTTCTGAGTTTGTATATTTCCCTATCATGATATATTTTTCTTATCGTATGTAAAAATTTGTTCATTAATTTTTCATTATCAAATTTTTCAAATTCATCTATCATTAATACCACTTCTTTTTTTGTTGCTTCATATATTTTGTCTATAATCTTGTTTATTTCCCTTACATTTTTATATTCTTCCTTTTTTATTCCTATTTTTATATTTTGATTTTTTAATTTTTTTATTATATCTTCTAAAAATACTTCTATAAACTCTTTTTCATCTTCTAAGCCATCATAATCCTCAAAAGATATAAAAATAGGTAAATATTTTTCTTTTGTTTTTTCAACTATATCTTTTAACAATGTTGTTTTTCCACTTTGTCTTGGTGCTGATACTGTAAAGTATCTCCAATTTTCTATATGGTCAAGCGCTTCTTTCATTATATCGGGTCTTTCCACATAATAACATGTTTTTTTATCAACGGGACCACTTGTGCAGAATCTTCTCATTATCTCACCTCCGGTGTTACACGCTTACAGCGGGTTATAGGATAATAATTTATTATTTTAAAATAAAAACTTTTTAATATTTGCAAAGCAAATATTCACGCCTACGGTGGGTAATAGGTTTAAAAATGGTTTTTAATTAAAGAAAAAACTTTTGAGCTATCGCTCTCCTTTTCCCTTAGATTTTTTATACCTAAAAAATCTAAGCGTGAATGTAAGCCGTCAAAAAAACAGGACGTTTTTTTGAGTGAAGCTTTTTCATGGATGAAAAATCGATGCGACGGCTGAGAATGAATAATTTTAAGGATAATCGCTGCCTGAGTGAATTTGACTTTTTAGACATCGTATGATAATATTTTTCTTCCAAAAAGTCATATATAGAATTATTTTACCTTTGACGGATTTTTAAAATTTGTTTTTATAAACCATATATGTAATTTTATTCCATTTTCTTCTTCTGTTATATATTCAAAATCTTTTATTGTATTTGAATATATTATTAACCATCCATCTTTTATCCCTTTTCTTTTTATATATTCTTTTATTTGCTTTTTTGATTTTTCATATTGATCTTCATCTATATTTGCTTTTATTTCTATTAAGTATTCTTTGTTGTTTAAATTTATCAATAAATCTATTCTTCCTCCGCCTATTTGTGTTTCAGGATATACTTTTCCATCTGCTGCTTCTACATATAATCCAAGAAATTGATCAAGATTGTATTGATATACTCCTTCGTAATAGTTCCTGCCTTTGAACATTATTGCTCCTCTTGATTTTATATATTCTATATATCTTTTCATCAATTTGTTTAAATCCAGACTTCCATCTTTATTTAGATATTTTTTTATACTTTCATCAAATGGTTTCATTTGCGATTTTTCTCCGTTAATTTGTGGTTTAAATCTTGCATATAATGCTTTGTAATACAACGGCACTTTCACACAGCATATACCTTCACAATTGTCTATTACTCCGTTTAAATATAAGAATTTTATGTTTTCATCATATATATTAAATTCTACATTATTTGGTTCAAATAATATTTTCATCATTAATTCTTTTTCTTTTTTTGCTTTGTTTATTATATTTGATATGTTTTTGTCTATATATACTCTCATATAATCATATAATGTTTTTTCAAAATGTTTTTCTGTTATTATTTTTTCTCCTTTTGCTTTTTTCATTACTAAGTCATATGCAAGTCCATTGGTTAATCCTGGTTGTCCTGCAGCGTTGTGCCATATTAATTCTTTTACTTTTTCTTCGAATATTTGTCCTGTTTCTTTTTCGTGTTGTGAAAGTAAATCATATACTTGTTCTTTTGTAAAGTATGGCACTTCTAAATGTTCTGCTATGTTGAATGGACTGGCATTGTCTTCTAATATTCCGCTTAGATATCCTACGCTTATTAATATTACACTTCTGAGTTTGTATATTTCCCTATCATGATATATACTTCGTATTACATGTAAAAATGTATTCATTATTTCTTCATTATTTAGTTTTTCAAATTCATCTATTATTAGTATTATATTTTTTTGAGTTGTTTCATAGATTTTATCTACTATATCTTCTATTTCTCTTATCCTTTTATATTTTTTATTAAATTCTATTTTTATATTTTCTTTCATTAATTTTTTTCTTGTCTTCTTCAAAAATACTTCCATAAACTCTTCTTCTTTTTTTATTCCTCCAAAACTTTCAAAAGATATAAATATTGGCAAATATTTATCCTTTATTTTTTCAACTATATCATTTAACAATGTTGTTTTTCCACTTTGTCTTGGTGCTGATACTGTAAAGTATCTCCAATTTTCTATATGGTCAAGTGCTTCTTTCATTATATCGGGTCTCTCAACATAATAACAGGTCTTTTTATCAACAGGTCCACTTGTACAGAATCTTCTCATGATTCACCTCCGGTGTTACACGCCTACGGCGGGTTATAGGATTAAAAATAGATATTAATAAAAAACATCTGAATAATTGCTCCGCAAATATACACGCTACGGTGGGTAATAGGATTAAAATTTTTAGATTTAAATATAAAAAAACATTTCTATATTTGCTCCGCAAATATACACGCTGCCGCGGGTTATAGGATAATAATTTATTATTTTAAAATAAAAACTTTTTAATATTTTCAAAGAAAATATTCACGCCTACGGCGGGCATCGGTTTAAATTTTTTTGATTTTTATCCACTTGAATTATATCACATTTCAGTAACTTCATTCCCAATCTATTCCACAACTATTCCCATGCAAGAACAAAATAAGATATACTACATTCGTCAGCGCTGATAAATGACGAAGTTATTTATTTAAATTAAAAAAACATCGTATTAACCTGCCGGCAGGAAAAATCTAATTTATAATAGAAAAAATTGGACCTGATGATGTATTTAGGGGGTCCCTCTTCAGAAAGAGATAGCCGTATTTACAGTTTTAGGTTCAGGATGTTCAAGGTGTAAACAAACATATAAAATTATGCAAATAGCAATGGAGGAAATGGGAAAAAAGGTAGAGTTAATATTTGTTTTATGAAAATATGATATAATCGTATTAGCATCGAATTGGAGGTTGATTATATGTTCTGGTTTAAAAAAAAGAAAAAGGATATATCTAAAAATCCTTTTTATAATGAATCAAATTCACTCGTTTTATATTTTAAATGTGATAAATGCGGAGAAAAGTTTAGAAGTTATTTAAGGAAAGGATATGATTTTTCAACATCATATGAAGGCAAGGCTGTTTATGTTATAAATAAAGAATATGTTGGTTCCAAATGTTCAGAAAAGATAAATTTAATTGCGGAATTTGACGGGAATTATAGATTATTAAACTTTGAATTACTTGGCGGAACTCCTATAAGTAAAGACGATTTCATGGAGGAATAAGATGGAAGGATGGATACCAACCAAAAGATTACTAAAAATTACAGAATTTGCTGATAAATTATGTGGCAATGTTGAACCAATTCATCGATATATTTACCTATATTTCGATAAAGTTTTAAGAGTTTCCATGACAGATGGTTGTGCTGTGGCTAATATTCTCTTTTCAAAAGAGTTTTTTCCTTTTGAAAAAGTCTATAAAATTCCTATTCAGCATTTAAAAGGATTACTTAAAGGATTGAATGAAAAAGAAAATCCTTTTATAAGAATGTTAGCATTAGATGAAGGACTAAAAATAGAGTTAGAAAATATGGTTTTAAATATAGAAAGTGAAAACGATAAAAAACCTGTATTTAAAATAAAAGAACCGATATTAATTTCAAGTGTTAATTTAAAATCTTTCATAAAATCCCTTGATTTTTGTAGTATTCAGGGGATGGAAGGGGATTTAATAAGGATTTCTTCATATAAAGAAGATGTATATGGATATTTTTCAGGATATAATATATATACATATAGCTATCTTGGAAAAACTTCAAAAAGTTTTTCTATTGAAATCCCCTATGTCACCATTCGACATCTGGTAAAATCGCTCTCTTTAATTTCTGATGAAAAAATTGATTTATATCTTAATACCAATGCCCTTTTAATTAAAAGCAAAGGATTATATATAAATGTATGTAATAATAAAATTTCAGATAATTTTAAAATTGATTTTAATTTTAAACCTTTAGAAGAATTAAAAATAAACACAGAAGAATTTAAAAAAATTCTGAATAAAATATATACGACATTACCTTCGAATATTAAAATATATATAATATTTGGAAAAGATTCTTATATTATAGCTAAAGATAAAAACACAACGATAACATGGAAACTGAATTTAAAATTTAAATATAAATATCTTATAGAAATAAATCCCAGAAAATTCCGTTCATTGCTTTCAAGATTAAAAAATAAAGTTCTCATAAAAACAAATGAAAATAGTATTTTATTTATCGATAATAATAATTTTTTAGACATAAAAGTAAAAGAATTTTCTAAATAAATTATTCTATATACACATAATCCAGAACTTTAACTATTCTCAAAGAATGTTCTTTGCTTAAATCTATTGTTTCACTATGATCAACTTTTATTAAAGGACGTATTTTATTAGTTCTATTTGAAGCAATTACTGTTCCAAATTTTCCATCACTAAGCTGAACCCTTGTTCCTGCAGGATATATACCAAAAGCATTTATCAATCCACGGGCCAACTCTCCATCAAATTGTTTTTCAACATTTGTTAATATAAATGATATTGTTTTATATGGCGTCCATGGACCTTTATAACTTCTTGTACTTGTTAAAGCATCATAAACATCTGCAATTGATATGATTTTACCAAATGTTGTTATTTGTTCCTTTTTCTTTCTCTCAAGATAACCTCTTCCGTCGATTCTTTCGTGATGTTCATATATTCCACCTATAATGTTAGGGTCTTTTATATTATTTTCCATAGCTAAATTTTTCCCAAATAATACATGATTTCTCATTGTATTCATTTCACTTTCAGTTAAAGCTCTTGGAGCGTTCATAATTTCAATAGGAACCTGTGTTTTTCCAATATCATGTAAAAGAGCTGAAATAGAAACATTTAACAATTCATCCCCAATTATACCATTTTCTATAGCCAACAAAGAACTGATAATCATAACGTTCAATGAATGTGAATATAAATACTCATCAAAATCTTTTAATTTTTTCAAAGGTACAAATAATTGATCAGAATAATTGTTTTCCAAATCTTCTTTTATAGATGCGGCTATACTTATTACCGAATCAATATCAATATCTCCGCTTTTTTCCAGTGTTTTAAACACTTCTTTTATTTTCTTATAGTTTAAATCAAGCTTTTCTTTACTTATAACTCCATGATTTTCAGCTTCTTTTTTTAATTCCTTCAATACATCTAACTTCTTTACTGGGATATTAAAAATTCCAGCTTTTTTTAAGGTATAAATGACAATTTCATTTACTTCTGTTCCTTTTTTTAAAATGACTTTGCCGGTTGTATCACGAATATCCATTGCAAGTACCATGCCAAATTTAGCCTTGTTAAGAGGTACTATTTTCATTCAATCACCTCTTTTATGTAAATATTTGTATCCGGTCCAGTTTTTATCGTTTCATTATCTACCAATACTTCGGGGAAAAATTCTATTTCATTTCTTTTTAAAACAATTCCTGTTGTTCCGTTACTTAATTTAACCTTTGTGCCGGTAGGATAATAACCTGTTATTTCATATAATAAACTAACATAATATGGATCAAAAATAAATCCACACTTTTTTAATATCCATGACAATGCCTGATATGGTGTATATCCTAATTCTGTTAATGATGTATATGCATCAGCAACCTGAGTAATTCTAACAAGAGGAGGTATCTTTTCTCCTTTTAAATGAAACTTACCTTTTCCATCATATCTTTCGTGATGATATAATACGCTTTCTATAATTTCATGATTCAATGTTGCTTTTAAATCCTGTAGTTTTTTATAAGCAACTATATTGTGTATAAGAGCATTTTTCTCTTCACTTTCAAAATCATTAATAATACGTTCATCTAACATGGCATAGCCAATATCATGTATAAGCGCAAACTTCACAGTTTGCTTATACATAATATATGGAGTTTCTATTTTTTTCGCAATTATAGAGACGATTATAGCAGTATTTAATGAATGATAGGTTAAACTATCATTCCCAAAAGAATTCATAAAATTCAAAATAAAATATTCTTTTACATCCAATATTTTATATATTTCTTCTGTTATATTGTTTAAAGATACATATATTTCTTCTTTGGAAAAATGGTGAAATAAATCATTAATAGAATTTATCCATTTGCTATAAACAACTTCATCAACAATATTTGGAAGGTTTTCAAAATTTTTTTGTATAAATCCAACTGCAGTTTCCGATTCTGCAATTTCAATTTCTATAATATCACTGCGTAATAATTGATCAATGTTTTTTTGATCAAGTTTTTGCCCCTTCTTTAAATTCAAATTATCTTTTAAACTATAAATATCCTCTCCAACTATCATACCTGGAGTTAAACTATTTATTTTTACTTTCAAAATCCCAACTCCATTTATTTTGGTTTAACAATAGAAATATATGGCTTTTGACTAAAAATTTCATTGGATACATTAATTATATCCTCATCAGTCTGAATATTAATTTTATTTACTATTTCATCTATATCAATTAGTTTGTCAAAAGACAGATAATAGTCTAATGCCAAAAAACCAAAATTTAACCCATTTTCTGTTTCAAGCATATATCTACCAGATAACCTTTTCTTTCCATATTTTATCCATTTTTCAAATGTATCTATATTTTTTAAATTTTCATTAATAGAGTTATTGAGTTTCTCAAAATTTTGTGGAACAGTAGCTGCAAATATAGTAAATGTACCTGTATCATTATAAGCAGAATAATCTGCAGTAATTTCATAAGCCAATCCCAGTTCTTCTCTGATTTTTGTAAATAATAATGAACTCATTCCGCTTCCTAAAAATGTTTTTAAAATTGCAGCAGGATAAAAACCGGATGACATTTTTGATGGAGCTTTAAATGAATATGCAATATATATTTGAGAAAGTTCTTCTTTTTCTTTTTCAATTTTTTCAACTTTTTCATTAAAAGTTGGACTTTTAAATGGATATTTTTCTCCTTCTCTATCTGGAATCAATCTTTCTATATTCAACAAAAGCTTTTCTAATTCTTTTTCCGGCCCTACAAGAGTTAAAACTATATTTTGTGGAGTATATTTTTCGAGATAATATTCTTTTAACATTTGTGAATTTAATTTAGATACGCTCTCTTTTGTGCCAAGTACAGGGAATGAAAATTCATTTGCAAACATGATTTTATTTAATTGTTCAAATGTATTTTCAACAGGTTCATCTTCATACATAGCAATTTCATCTAAAACTATTCTTTTCTCTTTTTCAATATCTTCTTTATTAAATTTAGCATTAAATATGATATCTAATATAATTTCCACTCCAATTTTTGAAGCAATTAAAGGAACTTTTGCATAGTATGCAGTTAAATTTTTCCCTGTAAAAGCATTTAAGGACCCACCAAATTCCTCGATGGGCCTTTTTATTTCTTCCATATTTCTGTTTTCTGTTCCTCTAAATACTGAATGTTCTATTAAATGCGATATTCCAGAAAGTTCAGCAGGTTCATGAGCGGAACCACCCCGTATAGCAGCAATTATCGACACACTTCTAACATTGTTTCTTGGAATTAATAAAACATCTAATCCTTTATTCAGCGTCCTTTTTATGATCATTTTTTTCCTCCGGTCTTTGATAATTTTTTCTTCTATGATTTTTTCTTTCTGCTGTTTTTTCACCAAATTTTTTCAATTGAATCCTACCATTATCATCAATACTTATTATTTCCACTTTCATAATATCGCCAATTTTGATACTTTTTAACAATTCTTTGGCATCTTTTCCTAAATTCGACATATGTAATAATCCTAATTTTCCTGGAATAATTTCAACAAACAATCCATAATTTTCTATTCTGGATACTTTTCCTTCGAAAACTTCTCCTTCTTTAACTTCTTTAATTAAACTTTCAATATATTTAATGGCATTATCTATATTCTGAACGTTGTGACCACTTACCTTTGTCAATCCAGTTTCATCATCTATAGAAATCTCAACATCAAAATCTTTATGTATTCCTTTTATTACTCTTCCACCAGGTCCTATAACCTCTGATATTTTGTCAATAGGTATTTTCGTTGTTTTTATTAAAGGTGCATACGGAGATAACTCTTTTTTTGGTTCTGAAATTGTATTATACATAATGTCTAAGATATGCAGTCTGGCGACTCTTGCTCTTTCTAAAGCTTCTTTTAATACCTCTTCATTCACTCCAGCTACCTTAACATCCATTTGAAATGCAGTAATACCATCCCTTGTTCCTGTAACTTTAAAGTCCATATCACCAAGATGATCTTCCATACCTAATATATCTGTTAATACAACAAATTTTTCATCTTCAAAAATTAATCCCATAGCAACACCAGCAACATGTTTTGGTATAGGAACACCTGCATCCATCAATGCTAACGAACCAGAACATACTGTAGCCATGGATGAAGAACCATTTGATTCTAATATTTCAGAAACAATTCTGATAATATAAGGAAATTCTTCTTCGGTAGGCAACATATTTTTTAGAGCTCTTTCAGCTAAATGTCCATGTCCTATCTCTCTTCTACTTAGCCTTAACCCTTTTACCTCTCCTGTAGAAAATGGAGGAAAATTATAGTGGAGCATAAATCGGCGTTCTCCTTCTTCAAATACTGTGTCTATTATTTGAACATCCATAGGTTCGCCAAGAGTAACAACTCCTAAACTTTGCGTTTCTCCTCTTGTAAACAATGCAGACCCATGTGTTTTTTCAAATAACCCTATTTCACATGTAATCGGCCTTATTTCATCTATTTTTCTTCCATCTGCTCTTATATTCTTTTCTATTATCATTTTTCTCATTAATTTCTTAATCTTTTCATCAAAAGATTCATATAAAAATTTCTTATACTTCTCATAATTTTCGTTATCCCATTTTTCAACATATTTTGTCTGGAATTCTTCTAATAATTCTTTTCTATATGAATCCAATGCATCGTCTCTGTCTTTTTTACCTTTTACCAAGATTCTTTTTTCTAATTCTTCATCATTTATCAATTTTTCAAAATCTTCAACAAATCCTTCTGGGATTTCAGGAGAAATCACTTCCCATTTTTCTATATTAAATTCTGAAACCACTTTTTCCTGAAATTCTATAATCTGTTTAATCGCCTCATGAGCATATAAAAGAGCTTTTACCATTTCATCTTCTGATACTTCTAAAGATTCTCCTTCAACCATAGTTATAGCCTCTTTTGTTCCAGCAACAACTATATCCATTCTGCTATTTTTCAATTCTTCCTGAGTAGGAAATACAACAAATTTTTCATCAACGTATCCCAATCTAACTCCTGCAACCATACCCTCAAATGGAATAGGAGATAAATTCAAAGCAAAAGAAGCTCCTGTTATTCCCCAGGTTTCAATACTGTCATCATTATCCATTGAAAATGCTGTAACTATAACCTGTATATCATTATGAAAATCTTTCGGGAATAAAGGTCTAATAGGTCTATCTATTAATCTGGAAGACAAAATAGCTTCACTGCTTGGTCTGCCTTCTCTTTTTAAAAAACCACCTGGTATTTTACCAACTGCATAAAATTTTTCCTGAAATTCTACGGTTAGAGGAAGAAAATCAATACCTTCTTTTGCTTCTTTTGAAGCAGTTGCGGTAACTAATATTGCTGATTTTCCATATTTTAATAAAATAGATCCATGTGCTTGTTTGGCCATTTTTCCATGTTCAATAATTAATTTTCTGCCAAAAATTTCTGTTTCCCATACTTTCATCTATATCACCCCTTTTGAAATAATTATAACATAAATTCTGTTAAATATACAAAATTTTACATTTTGCCAATTAATAACAATAAAAAAAAATATAACAAATCCAAATGGATTTGTTAGAACATTAACTTTTTTTATTTTTTATTTTTGGATTATTAAAATATAACAAATCCCAAAGGGATTTGTTATATTTTAAACTGATTCAATTTTTTGTTTAGTTCTTCTACTAATTTTTCTAATTCTTCTGCTCTTTCATTTACATTCTCTATTTCTTTGCTTTCTTCTTCTATATCTTTTGTTATTTCGTTTATTTCATTTGATATTTCCAGTATCATTTGCGCTGTTTTATCGCTCGCAGCTGCCATTTCTTCTGTCGA
>NZ_LBFB01000031.1:0-16564 GCF_013363285.1 Marinitoga sp. 1154
GTATCACCTCCAATAAGTTTTGGGTACAATATAATAATACTACAAAAGTAAATCAACACCAAGTGTGGGGGTGATGCCCTTTTTCGAAATAGCTTATAATCAATATTCTGTAAATTGAATTTACACAATATTATGTCAAAAAAAGGGGGGAATCGTATGAAAAAAAAGATAATACTTGATTGTGATCCTGGACATGATGATGCTGTAGCTATTTTATTAGCAGGTATTGCAGAAGAAATAGAGTTACTTGGAATAGTTGCTGTAGCTGGAAATTCATATTTAAAAAATACTGTAAGAAATGCCTTAATATTAACTGAAATGGCTAATTTAAATGTCCCTGTTTTTAAAGGATCAGATAAACCACTTTTAAGAAAACAAATTGTTGCTCCAGATATACATGGTGAAAGCGGTTTAGAAGGAGCCAATTTACCAAAACCATCCAAAATGCCAGAAAATAAAAATTATCTGGAATATATGGCCGAAACTATAACAAATAATCCTGATGAAATTACTTTAGTTGCAGTTGGTCCGTTAACAAATATAGCAAAATTTGCTTTAAATTATCCAAATTTAGTGCCTCTGGTAAAAGAATTAGTAATTATGGGTGGCGGAATAGAATTTGGAAATGTTACACCAAGAGCTGAGTTTAATATATATGCCGATCCAGAAGCTGCTCAAATAGTGTTTAATGCAGGTTTTAATCTAACAGTATTCCCACTTGATGTAACCCATAAAGCGAAAATATATATGGATGAAATAAAAGAGATTCAAAAAATGACATCTGAAATAGTCTCAAAAATGGGGATTTTATTGGAATTTTTTCATCAGACATATTATGATGTATTTAAAATAAAAGGCGCACCTTTGCATGATCCATGTACTATTGCATATTTAATTAATCCAGATATATTTGACTTTGAAGAATATTATGCACAGGTCGAAACTAAAGGAGAATTAACATATGGAGAGACCGTTGTTGATTACTGGCATTTAAAAGAACCAAACTCTAAATGGGCACTGAATATAAATAGAGAAAAATTTATTGAATTATTGTTTGAAAATTTAAAAAAATATAATTAATTGACATTTTTGAAAATAAATGGTAAAATCTAAATGAAGGTGAATATATATTTTAAATGATTTTTTTCACAATATAAAAGGGGGGGTATTATGAGCGAATTAAAAAAGTTATTAGAAAGAAAAAAATTTTTAGAAGGGGAAAAAGAGGCTATTAAAAAGTATATGGGACATGACGAGCATGATGAAAATCTTGAAAAAGAATGGGAAGCAATAAACAACGAACTAAAAGAAATTGAATTAAAATTAGAAGAATTAAAAGCCAAAGAAAATTAATGATGTGGGGTGAAAACTCCACATTTTTTATTATAAAAAATGTAAGCGTTCGAAAATGTTAACATAAAGAATTCAATATGAATAAAAATAGATAGTATAATTGTTATAGTAAACTTATTTATTAGGTGGTGTAATATGTTTGCAGAAAATATTGCTATAGGTCGGTATGTTGAAAAAAATTCTATTATGCACTCATTAGATCCAAGAGCCAAATTAATAGGATTATTTTTTTTAGCAGGATTTGCATTTACAATAAATAGTTTTTATGATGTTACTTTAATGTCTTTTTATACCTTATTGCTTATGTTATTATCAAAAATTGAATTAAAAATGTACGGAAAATCCATAAAATCCATGTGGATGCTTATACTTTTTGCATTTATTGTACAACTATTCAATTATGATGGTAATGTGATTTATCAATTATGGTTTATAAAAATTACAGATAAAGGATTAGCAAATGCTTCAATTATTACATTTAGACTATTTTTTGCTATTATGTTATCCTCGGTTTTAACTTTGACAACATCTCCAACATCTCTTGCAAATGCTATGGAAGATGTGTTAATCTGGTTTAGAGTTAAAAGATCTTTTGCTCATGAATTATCTATGGTTATGACTATTGCTATAAGATTTATACCAGTTATGGCCAGTGAAGCAGAAAGAATTTTTAAGGCACAGATGAGTAGAGGAGCTAATTTTGATTCGAGAAAAATATCTGGAAGGTTAAAAGGTTTGGTTGCTATAATAATTCCTTTGCTCGTTTCTGCATTAAGAAGAGCTGATGAACTGAGTATTGCAATGGAAGCTCGTTGTTATAATGGCTGGGAAGGACGAACTCGATATAAAGAATTTCAATGGTCATTCAAAGATACCGTATTCTTTATATCATTTGTTAGTCTTGGAATTATAATGATTATAATATAATGATAAATATCAAAAGCTTATATCATATTTTATAAATTTCTTTTTTTCAAAAACTGCTTTTTTAGCAAGTTCATCTGCTAAATTATTGAATTTATCTCCAGAGTGAGCCTGAACTTTTTTAAAATTAATATCGATATATTTTTTATAATATTCAAATTTTTCTTTATAAAATTTCGTTAATTCTGTATTTGTTTTCCATAATCCAAGAGCCCAATTTGCTATTCCTGAATAATCATAATATATTTCCAGACATTTTATATTTTCATTTTTTGCATATTCAAATGATAATAATGTTGCTATTATTTCACCAGCAACATTTCTATATTTTAAATATTTTTCTCCATATGTATAATATTTTTCTATATTGTTATCTTTCTTGATAATAACTATCCCAGCACCATATCTTTTTAATGTATTATCATAGCTTCCATCCACATAAGCTTTTATACATCCATTATTATCTTTATTATCTTTAATTTTTCTTTCTGCTTTTATTTGATTTTTTGAAAATAAAGACAAAAATTCCTGTGTTTTTTCTGCAGATGTACTTTCCATAACTTTGATTTTTGCTACTTTAAAATTTTTATTATAGTATATCTGAACTTTTAAGTAATCATTATCTTTTTTAAGAAAATATACTTCCTGATATTGAAAATGCTGGTTACCTATAATCTGAAAATCTTTCCTGGATACAATATTCAAAAATTGATTATATATTTTTTTTAAGTTACTATCCGGAAAAATTAAATTATATGATATATTGATATTATTTTTTATATTGAAATTATAATTTACTTCTACCTTTTCAAATATTGTTGATTTTATTGGTATATTTTTAATAAATACATTTTTTTTTGCTCTTGTTATTGATGTGTATAACCATTTAAAATACTCTTTCGATTTATAATTACCGTAATATTTTGCATCAATAAATACATTATTCCATTCTCCACCTTGTGCTTTGTGAGCTGTAACGGCATATCCGTATTTTACATGTAATGAATTAAATGTTCTATTTCCCTTTATTTTTTCTAATAATTCTTCTTCAAAATATATATCAAAGTTTTCTTTAATTTCTTTAATTGTATAAACATATAATGCCTGATAAGATAAATCATCTATATCTGTTTTTTCAGAAAATAAGGAATTTGAAAAAATTCTACAATCTATGTTTTCTTTATTTTCTATATTTTCAAGAATAACATCATGAAATTCTACTGGAATAGCTTTTTCATTTTTTATATATACAAAATCTTTAATATGATTATATATCTCTTTTACTTTAAAAAATTCCCCATTAAATATAGGTTTATTAAAATACTTTGAATTTTTAGTATTAATCAGAATATCTCCTACTTCTAAAATTTCTTTGTATCCATAGTTTTTTCGTATTTTTTTATTATATTCCAATGCAATTTTGTTCGTTGAACATATAATTATATCTTTTGCTGGATTAAAATAATCATATATTTCAAGAAAGTTAGTTTTTTCAATAAAATCATCGGAATAATCAAATTTTATTTCAAGAAAATCTTTTGCTTTTATTTTTTCCTTAAGTTTATTTGCATTCTTTAATATATAACTATCTTCTTTTTGTCTTATGATATCTTCAAGATATATTTTATCTCCTTTTAAATCAAAATTATTTTCAATATAATATTTGTCCAATGCTGGAGATATTTTTGAACCAATTGGTGGTAGTTGGTTTTCATCACCAAGGAAAATAATTTTATTGTTATATCCTATTCTAAAAACATATGTAATTAAATCCGATAATAATTTTCCACTACCAAAAACTAATTTTTCATTAAATATATCTATATCAGAAATCATAGAGCTTTCATCAATAATAAAAATGGTATCTTTTATTTGATAATTTTTAATTTCAAAAAAAACCTTAAATTCATTATTTTCCACGCTTACTTTTTCATATATAAAATCATAAATTTCACTATGAATTGTTTTTGCATTAAATGAAGATTTTTGAGATATTATGTTTGCTGCTCTTCCAGTGGGTGCAAGGAAAATAAAATTTTTATTTTTTCTTTTTAAATATCCAGCAAATTTCGAAATTAAAAATGTTTTTCCTGTTCCAGCACTACCCTGGATTATTAAAAAATCATCGGTATTATATAAAAATTTATCCAATTGATTTGCAGCATTTTTTTGATCTCTTGTTAGGTTTATATTATATAAAAAATCTAAAAACATAATATCCTCCTAATAGCAACTATTAACATTAATCAGGACATTACTGTCCTGATCAATGTTTTAAAATATTGATTTCATATTTTTGAGTTAATTTGTATGTATAATATGCAAGTATTACTTTTATAATATCAAAAGTTATAAATGGTAAAAATCCTATTTTAATAGCTTTTACAAATGAAATATTTAAATTCATCATTAATCCTGAAATCCCTGATATATAAATTATTAAAATTGCCAGAAACCCTATTATTATATTTTCAAAAGGAAAGTTGGATATAAATGTTGCCAATAGAAAACCTATTATATATCCACCAGTTGGACCTAATATAACGGATATTCCACCACTAAACCCAGCAAAAACAGGCAATCCTAAAGTACCAAGTAAAATATAAATCAATACAGGCTTCCACGCATCTTTTTTAAGAAAATATATTGTTAAGATTATGCCAAATACCTGTAATGTAAACGGTACCCCAAATGGCGTTGGTACCTTAATCCATGATGTTACTATTAAAAATGCTGTAAATAATCCCAGAAGTGATATTTTCCCTTTCATATTTTCCTCCTTTATCAGGATAACATTTTATAATTCTTTATTCCTTTTACTTTTTGTTTTACTCCATGCATAAAAAGCAAGCGCTCCCACCGTAATTATAAACGGCATTGATTGAGTTACCTCATATGGAATATCAAGGAATTGTAACGAAAATGATAACGCTTCTGAGAAACCAAATAACAACGAACCCAAAGCAACACCATATGCCGATGTTCCTCCCAAAGCCTGAGCTGCAAGCGCTATAAAACCTCTACCAGATGTCATGTCTCTGGCAAACCACGAGACATATCCCATAGATAAAAATATACCTCCAAGACTTGCAAGCATACCACTAATAATTAAAGCTGTATATTGCGTTTTGAAAACAGATATTCCAACAGAACGTGCGGCATCTGGAGATTCTCCAACAGATCTAATCCTTAAACCCAATGGAGTTTTATATAACATATACTGTATTAAAAATACTAAAATTATAGCAACATATGTCAATATATGATGACCGCTTAAAATATCTCCTAATATTGGTATATTTTTTATTATAGGTATATCAACATTCGGCAAAACCAATGATTTTAAAGAAGCTGATGATCCTTTATCTCCAGTTAATAGATATAATGCATATATTGTTCCACCACTTGCAAATATATTTAAAGCTATTGCAGCCATTATAATATCCGTTTTTAATTTTAGGGAAAAATAGGCTAAGATGGATGACATTACTATACCTGTTAGCAATGCTCCTATTACTGAAAGCCATAAGCTCTGTGTAAATCCACTTATTATAACACCAACAAACGCTGAAAACAACATAGTGCCTTCAAGTGCAATATTAGGCGTTCCAGCCAATTCAGCAACAAGAGCCCCTAAAGCTGCTAATAAAACAGGGGTTGTAACTCTTATTCCAGAAGATATAAAATCCCATGATAATATTGAACTTAATACGCTATTCATGTATCTCACCACCAGTTATTACTTCTTCACTTTTTTTGGCTTCTTTCTCTATTGCTTTCTGTCTCATTTGAGATAAAAATGCTTCTGCTGTTACCAATAAAATTATAGTTGCTTGTAAAATAGCTACCATTTCTGGAGGTATATTCGTGTATCTTCCCATTGTTTTAGCTCCAACTCTAATATACGATAAGAATAATGCTGCAAATGGAACATATATTGGATTGTTCCTTGCAAGCGTTGCTATAATTATTCCATCCCAACCATAACCTGGAGAATATAACCACACGAATCTTCCATAATATCCTAATAATTCTATTATTCCAGCGGTACCAGCAATAGCTCCACTTAATAAATGAACCTGAAAAAAGGTCTTTTGTGTATTTATTCCTGAATAATGTGCAAAGTACTTATTGTTTCCAACCAATCTAACCTTATATCCCCACGTTGTTTTTTTCATAATAAACCATAAAGCTATACTCATTACAATTGCTATTATTATTCCGCTATGCCATCTGTATCTGGTATTTAATAGAAATAAAGATGCCGAATCAGAAAATTTTAACGATACCAACTGACCTGCATTTGGATCTCTTAAAAATGTTTTTATTATAAATAACCCCATATAAAGAGCTACATAATTAAGCATTAAAGAGGTAACAACTTCAGAAGCATTCCATTTGGATTTTAAATACCCCGGAATTGCTGACCATCCTGCACCTACTAATGAAGCTATAAGAATTATAATTATAGGTGTGATTATTGGAATAGACGGAAAATATATTGCTGCTCCTGTAGCGATAGCTGCTCCAAGAAACAATTGTCCTTCTGCACCAATGTTAAAATGTTTCGCAGTAAATACCAGCGAAACTGCAAGCCCTGTTATAATTATAGGAACACTTTCATTCATCCATTGAATAAAACCTCTTAGATTAAATATCCAATTCCCACGTCTATACTTCAGTACCGGTGACAATAAAAATGTCTGGAAGGCTTTATTTGCATCTTCAATAGCTGTTTTTAATTTTTCAAAAAATGCCATATCTCCTTTTGGAAAAGCTGAGATTAAAATTAATATATATCCGAGCGCTAACGCTATGGCTATAGCTATTAATGTTCTATAAATTTCATATCTTTTTGTCGACTTCATATTAAATCACCCATTTCTTCTTTTGACATTTTCTTTATTCCAAGCATATATTCACCAAGTATATTTTCATTTATTTGAGAAACATCCTCAAAATGAGCTACGAATTCACCATGATATATTACAAGTATTCTATCAGAAACTTCTAATAATTCTGTTAAATCCGAAGAAATTAATAGAACAGCTACATTATTATCTCTTTCCTTTACAAGACGTCTTCTTATAAAATCAGCAGCAGCTATATCTATACCTCTTGTTGGTTGGTCAGCAACTATTATTTTGGAATTTGATGTAAATTCTCTAGCAACAACAACTTTTTGAATATTACCACCTGACAGCATTTTTACAGCTGTCTTGGGCCCATCTGTTCTAATATCAAATTCATCTATCATTTTTCTTGCAAATTCTGTTATTTTATTATATCTTAATACACCTTTTTTAGAAAATGGTTCTTTTTCAAATCTGTCACTAATTAAATTTTCCTCAATTGTATCTTCTTTTGATACACCATATATCATTCTATCCGCAGGAATAAAACTCATGCCAACTTTCCTGAATTCATGTGGATTATCTGCATTCATCATATTTTTTTCAAAAATAAATATTTCTCCTTTTTCAGGTTTATCCATTCCTGTAATAATATCTACCAATTCTGTTTGTCCATTTCCCTCAACACCAGCTATTCCAAGTATTTCTCCTTCCCTTAATTTCAAATTAATACCTTTTAACATTTTTACTCCATCAAATCTTGTGTATTCTATATTTTTAGCTTCCAATACTATTCTTCCTGGTTTTAAGGGTGTTTTTTCTATACTTATATCAACGTCTCTTCCCACCATCATTCTTGACATATCCTTTTCTGTTATATCCTTTACTTCTGCCTCGCCAATGGTTTTACCTCTTCTTAAAACTGTTATTCTATCCGCAATTTCCTTTACTTCATTTAATTTATGCGTAATAAATATAACAGTTTTTCCAGCCTTTGTTAGGTTTTTCAGTGCTTTAAATAATTCTACCGTTTCCTGTGGAGTTAAAACAGCTGTTGGTTCATCCAAAATTATTAAATCTGCTCCTCTTACAAGCGTTTTTATTATTTCCACCCTTTGTTTCATACCAACACTTATATCTTTTACCTTTTCCATTAATGGAACAGGTAAGCCATATTTATTCATTTCATTTTTTACAAATTCAATAGATTTTTTTAAATCTATTGAAAAACCTTTTCGTGGTTCCATTCCAAGAACAACATTTTCAACAACAGTTAGTGATGGAACAAGCATAAAATGCTGATGAACCATTCCTATTTTCAATTCTATAGCTTTGTCTGGCGAATTAATATGCACCAATTCACCATTATAATAAATTTCTCCCTCAGTTGGTTTTTCAAAACCAAATAAAATTTTCATCAATGTACTTTTACCAGCACCATTTTCTCCAAGCAAAGCATGAATCTCGCCTTTTTTTACTCTTAAATTAACCCCTTTATTTGCTGTAACACCGTTTGAATATACTTTCCATATATTTCTCATCTCAAGTACATATTCACTCATACCTCTCACCTTTCTTAATAAGAATTAATAATTAAATTTTATACCAATATAATCTAAAAAAATATTTACTTTTAATAAAATAGGGGCTTATCAGCCCCCATCTGTTTATATTATATTTTTCTTTTGTTATTATGGTCTTACAGAATTTCTAATTTTATTTAACTCTTCATTGCTCATTCCATATGCAGTTGGAACTGTGATATCCCCTCTAATAATCGCCAGTTCAATTTCTCTTAATTTTACCAATACCCATGGATCAGATTTCATAACTTCCCTGAAATATTTATTATCAGCTAATCCTATACCCCTTTCTTTTAAACCTAAAGCTTCTACTTTACCCAATGGCATTTTTCCTTCTAAATATAATTTTATCGCTCTAAATAATGAATAATCCACATTTTTCATCATAGAGGTTAGTGTATGTTTTACTATATCCATATCTTTTTCTTCATATAATAATTGCATATCAGAATCAACACCTATTGACCATCTATCCATTTCTTTAGCAGCAGCTAAAACTCCATTTCCTGTTTCACCAGCAACTGCAAATACAACGTCTGCTCCCTGCCTATACATAGATAACGTAAATTCTTTCCCTTTTGCAGGGTCATTCCATGCTCCAACATAAGAAATTAACACTTTCATATCGGGATCAATATATTTTGCACCTTCAATATATCCAACTAAAAAGTCGTTTATAACAGGAATATCCATACCACCAAGAAAACCTATAACCTTTTTATTTGGTACAGAATATTTAAATTTATCTGACTTTGAAACCAATGCAGCCATAGCACCAGCTAAGAAAGAACCTTCATTTTGCTTATAAGTAATAGAATATACATTTTGTAAATTTCCCTGAGAATAATCTACAGCATCATCAAAAATAATATATTTATTTTCTGGATATAATGGAGCTATTCTCTGTAGTAATTCAACCATCTGCCATGTTCCAACAATGATTATATCGTATTCACCTAAATCGGATATATCTTCCAGTGTGGGTTCCCACTCAGAAGGATTATATCCCATCTCTATAATTTTTGTTTCCACTCCCAGCTTTTCTTCAGCCCATTTCATTCCTCTTGCCGCTGAATCAAAGAATGATTTATCTCCCAATGTTCCATTTATCAATAAGGCAACCTTCACCTTACCAAATAAAGTCAAAGATAACACAGCAATTAATAAAACAACTAAAATCTTCTTCATATAAACCCCTCCTTAAAAAAATGAAATAAATCTAAACTTAATATAATTTTACTATAAATCCTCTATTTTTTAAAACGCATAAAAATGATTATTTTACAAATAAATCCACATATTCCTGTTTATTAACATTAACAAGGCCATTATTGGTAATTTTCAACGTTGGTATAACGGCTAATTGTAAAAAGGATAATGTCATAAATGTTGCATCTATTCCACCGAGTTCTCGCATTTTCTCTTCCAGAAATTCCAGTTCTTCCACAACTGCCTCTAAATTTTTATCGGTCATTAATCCAGCTATTGGAAGTGGCAATCTTGCTAAAATTTTTCCATTTTCAACAACAACCATACCACCATTCATTTTTTCTATCTCTTTTACGGCTATAAACATATCTTTATCATTTGTACCAATAATTCCTATATTATGTGAATCATGCCCCACACTCGTTCCAACAGCTCCACGTTTTATTCCAAAACCTTTGACAAATCCAATTGAAAAATTAGTCCCTGTATGTCTTTCAAAAATTGCAATTTTTATAATATCATTCTTTATATCAGGAACCACAAAACCATTCTCAACTTCAGGTTCTACAATTATTTCATCGGTTAATAATGATCCTTCATATATCTTAATTACGCGTATTTTTCCTCCTTTATTTTTTACTTTTAAATCATCAACTGAAAATTCTGGTAAAACAACTTTTCCAAATTTTTTTGGTAAATCATTATATACTCCTTCCATTTTATCTATAAAAACACCATCTTTAACTACCATTCTGGAATCTTTAAATACCATTCGTATATTCATTTTTTCTAAATCATCAACAACTATCATATCGGCTTTATATCCCGGAGCTACAGCCCCCATACTTCTCAAATTATAATACCTTGCGGTGTTTATAGTAGCCATTCTTATAGCTATTATAGGATCAATTCTTTTTTCGATACTTTTTCTTACAAGATAATCAATGTCTCCATCTTTCAATATATCAAGAGGTTCTCTGTCATCTGTACAAAATGAAAAACTATGATGATTCATTGGATTAACAGCTTCAATTAAAGCATCAAGATTTTTTGCTGCTGTACCTTCTCTTATAAACACCTGCATACCTTTACTAATCTTTTCCAGCGCTTCTTCTTTAGTTGTACATTCATGATCAGATCTAATAAATGCATCAATATATGCATTTAATTCTTTCCCTGTTACTCCAGGAGCATGTCCATCTATTTTTTTATACATATGTCTGAGAATTTCTATTTTTGTTAATAATTCTGAATCCCTATTTATTACACCTGGAAAATTCATCACTTCACCAAGTGCTATTATTCTATTTGGATATGAATCAACAAATCCTACCATGTCTTCAGGCCCCAATCTTGCACCTGATGTTTCCATAATTGTGGCAGGAACTGCTGAAGGTATGGCTATATATACATTTAAAGGTATTCCTTCTGTAGATTTTATCATATATTCTAATCCATCAAGTCCTAAAACATTTGAAATTTCATGTGGATCTGCAATTACAGTTGTTGTACCTCTTAACAATACAGCTTTAGCAAATTGCCTTGGTGATAGCATAGAACTTTCTATATGCAAATGGGCATTGATAAAACCAGGTAATAAATACATACCTTCTAAATCTATTATTTCTTTTCCATCATCATAATCACCAATTCCTGCTATTCTTTTCCTAAATAAAGCAACATTTGTTTCTTCTATTTCGCCTGTAAAAACATTAACAAGTTTTGCATTTTTCAATAAGACATCTGGTTTTTCTTTTCCAAGCGCTACTGGTATAATATCCTTTATTTTCATATTCACCCTCCCAATCAAAATTTAAAAATTTTTTAAAAACTGTCTTTTAGTACTCCATTCATTAGTGGTTTTCTGATAAATATAAATATAATACCCAAAAATATCATATTAAGTATTGATGATGCAGCGAACAAATCCCATTTTGGATATGATGTTCCAGCTTCCCCAATAAATGAATATAATTTTACTGAAATAGGATAAAGCTTATCTTTATTCAATAACATCAAAGCAGGAATAAATCCATTCCACCCTTTCATAAAACCGATTAAAGCTGAAACTAATATAGCTGGAATTGTTAATGGAAAAATTATATAAAAATATGATTTTATTTTTGTAGTATCAAGTATAGCATTTTCTTCCAATTCCTTTGGTATTTTATCTATGTATCCTTTTATTAAAAAAGTTGCCATTGGTAATGTATGTGTCGTATAAACCAGAGACAAACCAAATAATGAATTTAATAAATTCAGCCTTTTAAATACCATAAAAAGCGCAATTATAGAATGTACCCCACCAAGAAAATCAATAAAAATCAATAATGGCAAAACCCAATTCAAACGTTTTTTCGATATGAATAATGCAAGTGGATACGCAAAAACTGGGACCATCAAAGCAGTCAGAGAGGATATTATAATAGTATTTAATAAATTTTTTTCTATGTGAACTTCAGAAAAAATGCGTTCGTAATTGTTTAGTGTGATTTCCGCTGGAATTGGAGAAACTATAATATCATTGGTATTTGAGATAGAAATTAAAAGTATATGATAAAATGGAAGGATTATAATAAAGATTAAAATACCTATAAATGCAAATTTTATTATTTTTAAATTGTCAAATCTTTTTATTTGTGGTATAACTGGTGTTTTTTCTTTGAAAATTATCCACATTAATGAAATTATAGGAACAAAATCAAATCCATTCCAAAATCCATTTAATCTAATGCTTATAATCATTATTGTCATATCCAAAAATACAATCACAGCAAATAGGTTTCTTTTCTTCAAAAGAATAAAATATAATGCTGCGGATAATAACAATAATGGGTTTTTGATGAAAAAGAAAGTTAATACTTTTATTGAAACTATAAATAGAATGAATTTTTTTAAATTAATTGTTCTTCTTGTTAAGAAAATAAAGGCTATAAGCATAACGAAAAACGCAGAAATAATGCTATAAGAAGAAATTATTCCAAAATCAAAGTATGTATTTGAAACAAAATAGTTAAAAACTCCCATAGTAGTAGTTATACCAACAATACTATGGCTGGTAAGACCGTCAAATAAAGGCGGCCCACCAGATGTTAATAAAAACGGAACGGTAAAATCCTTAAAGTGATTTGCAAAAGTAATTAAGAACCATGAAATTATTGTGGGTTTAATATAAGGAATTGTTATGTTTATTAACGTATTTAAAGAATTAGCTCCATCTATTTTCGCAGCAAGATGTAGCTCTTTTGGAACCTCCTGAAATGCCGAAATTAAAACCATAACAACAATAGGTAATTCAAGCCATATACTTACAAAAACTCCCCATCCAAATCCTGCCATTGCATCTGTAAAAAGATTTGTATTCAAATGAAATAGATTTTTTATTAATGAATCTGTACCATAACCATATATTAAAGCTCGCCATATCAAAACTCCCATATATGAAGGTATAATCCACGGAATCATAATTAAGAAAAATATTAACTTTTTATTCTTTATCTTTTCTTCAAGTAAATAAGCCAGTATAATGCCTAAAATTATCACTGCAGTAGAAATAATTGAAGACCATAAAAAACTGATTTTAACAGCTATAGATACACCAGAATCATTTAAAATCTTTAAATAATTTTGAATTCCAACATACGATATATTCTCTCCAAATGGAGATAAATATAGAGATGTTTTCAGTAAATATAACATTGGTATTATTAAAATAAATGTAATCAAAATCGCAGCCGGCAATATTAACATATATGTTTTCCTTTTCATTTCTGATCCATAAATTTCTGTGTTTTTGTAATTATTTCATCCATATTATTATTTGTTGTTAAAATAAGCGTAAGCATTGTTCTAATACCTTTCCAGTATTTTCCCTTAAAGAATGCTGATGTTGGCATTGGCTTTCCAATCTCTACAGATCTATATGCAGTTTTGAAATATTCATCCTTTCCTTTTAAAATATCAAATGCATCTTTATTAACCGGAAATTTATATAAATCTTTACAGAAATCTATCTGAGATTTTTTATCTATTATAAATTTTAAAAAGCTTAAAACTTCTTTAGATTTTCTCCCTCTAATTACACTAAAACCTTTATAATCTATAATAGGTGTCATATAATTATTTGCTTCTTCTATATACGGTAAAGGTAAAATCCCAAAGGCTGTATTTGATTTTATAAAATCAGGTATCATAAAACTACCAAAGAAAATCATCCCTATTTTGTTGTTTTTTAATCCGGAAATCAATCCCTGTCTCTCAATTAAATTCGCAGATTTATCCACATTTATAACTTTATTGATAAAATTAATAGCTTTTAAAGTGTTTGAATCATTAACTATAACCCTACCATTTGAATATAATTCTTTTTTTCCAAAAGCCCATTGCATTGTTGGAAACCAATATGGAGAATTTGCTCCCCAGGCTAATCCAATATATTTATCATCTTTTTTTATTAAATTCGAAACCTTCAACAAATCTTCAAAGGTATAACTTTCATCTAAATGAATATTATATTCAGATAATATTTTTTTATTATAATAAAGGATCTGTGTATCAAAATAAAATGGAACTCCAAAATAATGGTCATTTTCTTTAAACGCTTCAAATGAATCCTTTATTAAACTATTTTCAAATTCTTTTTTTATCTCATCTAAAGATTCTATTAAATACGCTTCTTTTAATCTTCCTACATCATCATTTTTCAATAAAATTAAATCAGGCAATTCGCCATTACCTTTGAAAGCAGTAAAAATTTTATCTGGAATTCTCTTTTGTTTAATAATATTAACTTTAATATCAGGATATTCTTTTTCAAACTCAATCGCAATGCTTTTAAGTTCATCTATCCCTTCATATTCAAACCATATTGTTATATTTTTTGAAAATATAAATGTGGTTAAAATTATAAAATATATTAAAATAATCTTTCCTTTCATAAAACTCCTCCTTTTTTGTGATATAATCTTAACATATATTATACAGCATAAAGGAGGATTTTTAAAATGAAAATACTGGGAGTTATACTCGCTGCAGGGCTTTCTACAAGATTTAAAGACAATAAGCTTTTATTTGAATATAATGGAAAGGCGTTATTGCAATGGACTATAGACCTTTTAAATAAATTTGATATTGATAAATTAATGATTGTGAATGAAAAATGGAAAAGTATTAAAAAAAATTTTGATTATAATAATTTTAAAATAATAGAAAACCCAGACTATAAAAATGGAATTTCTTCATCAGTTAAAGAAGCTATAAAATTTGCTTTAAAATATGATTATGAAAGTATGTTAATATTTCTTGGAGATATGCCGCTTATTCCAAAAACTGTAGTAACAACAATATTAAATAGCACATCAGAAAAACCAATTATAGCTCCATATTATAAGGATAAAAAAGGCTTTCCAACATTAATAAAAAAACCTTTATTTTATGATATTTTAAATATACATGGCGATTCTGGTGTAAAACAGATTATAAAAAATAATCCTGAGTTTGTTGAAAAAATAAATGTTGATTATCCAGAAGTTACGGTTGATTTTGATTACAAGTTGGAGGTGTAATTGTGGATGAAAAAATAAAAAATCAATTGATAAATTTCCAGAAAAATGAAATTACAGAATATTATGTTTATTTAAAATTGTCCAAAAGGATTAAAGGGAAAAACGGACACATTTTAGAAGAAATTGCAAAAGATGAATATAAACATTATCAATTAATAAAAAATCATACAAAAGTAGAAATTCGACCAAATAAATTTTTTATTTTCTGGTATATTTTGCTTTCTTATATTTTTGGTTTAACTTTTGCTTTAAATGCTATGGAAAAAGGTGAAGAATCCGCCCAAATAAATTATGAGGAAATTAAAAAACATGTGCCTGAATTTGAAAATATAATAGCAGATGAAAACAAGCATGAAAAACAGTTATTGGGTTTAATTAATGAAGAAAAAATACATTATATCAGTTCTATGGTTTTGGGGTTAAATGATGCACTGGTAGAATTAACAGGAACATTGGCTGGTTTAACCTTTGCATTTCAAAATTCCAGACTCGTCGCTTTATCTGGTTTGATTACTGGAATTGCAGCATCATTTTCTATGTCAGCATCGGAATATCTTTCGCAAAAAGCTGATAAAAACTCCAAGAATCCTTTGAAGGCTTCAATTTATACAGGAATTGCATATATTATAACTGTTTTTTTACTCGTTATTCCTTATTTTATTTTTTCAAATCCATTAATGGCTTTAACTTTTACTATATTTAACGCAATAATTGTTATAGTATTCTTCTCTTTCTTTGTTTCTGTTGTTCAGGAAAAAACATTTAAACATTATTTCTTTGAAATGTTGTTTATTAGTTTTAGTGTTATGATCTTATCTTTTGTTATTGGTTTAATTGCAAGACAGTTTTTTAATATAGAAATATAGAAATATAGAAATATATTAAAACAAAAACTCCAGGTAATTCCTGGAGTTTTTGTTTTAATTAACCATTGATGGACTTTCAAAATTTGTTTTTATAAACCAAATGTGTAATTTTATTCCATTTTCTTCTTCTAATATATATTCAAAATCTTTTATTGTATTTGAATATATTATTAACCATCCCTCTTTTAACCCTTTTCTTTTTATATATTCTT
>NZ_LBFB01000032.1:0-16241 GCF_013363285.1 Marinitoga sp. 1154
CAAAACTTTTTTTAATATTTTTTGCTTCTATTACTTTCATATTTTCACCTGCTCTTTATATTTAAAATATAAACTTAAAAGTTCCTCGTATACCTTATTATGAAATGCTTTCCAGCAATCTTTTTTTTGCTTTGTTAATATAAATATTATATCTACTCAAAAAATTTTTTTTAAGTTTTTTCCAACCGGTTGGTAAGGTGTATAAATTTTGTTATAATATATAAGGATCTTTTTTCAAAACTTACTCAGAAATTTCCTGCTGAATTTGATGATTGTATGAATCGGTTGTGTATTCTTTATCATTATCTCCTGCAAATAAGATTGTTGAAAATAACAGAATTCCTATAAGTATCAATATTATTATTTTTTTCATTATCCCGCCCCTGATTTATATTTTACCATTTCTAACATGACTTGCAAGTGTTTTTTCTAAAATAGAAAACCGCTTTTCATCAATGTTTTAGAATTTGATTTTTGTTACATTTTAATTAATTTTCCTTTTTTTAATTTTTGTTATTTTTTTGTAATAATTCTATACTGCGCTTATTTCCACTTTAATTAATCTAAAGTTTCTTATTTTTAAATTTTATATGAAACAAAATGATTGATTCTCTGTAAAAGGATGGCTAATTCTGAACTATTCTCAGGCAAGAGGTTATATTAAGAATGAAGATTATAATAAAGCATATGAGTTATTTATAGAAGGATATAATTTTGCAAAAAAATTTCTACATTCAACAGTGATGTGTAATGGTTTAAACGGCGTTGCATGATGGATAAGAAAGGTGGAGAAAATCATCATTGTGCTTTTAAAGAACGTGAAGAATTTTAAGGAAAAATTCATTTATTTTTCTTTTGAGGATGATGAAAGAATTTTGATTGATGAGATTATTGATAAATTCTTATAACAAAATCCCCGAAAACGGGGATTTTGTTAATTCGAGATTATGTGCAGTTATATCTTTTCAATTATATAATCATCAATATTCCTTTTTTCAGAATTGATATTTATCCCTATTATATATATTTCTTTTCCTTTGTATTTTTCATAATATTTTTTTTCTTTTATTTGGTTTATTGCTTCCTCTGCATTTTTATCTACTTTTATTTCAAAAAGATATATCCTTTCATCAAAATCTATTACAAGGTCGCTTCGTCCTAAGTTTGTTAATTCTTCTGCTTTTACATCTATTCCTGCTGATGCTATTATTGTAAATATTAATGAATGATAATACTTTTCTTCTTTTTTATGTAAGTTATATGGTATTGCACTTATTATTCTTTTTATTTCTTCTATTAATCCTTTTATATCATTGTTTTTTAATGTTTTCCATACTGTTTTGTTTATCTCTTTTATTTCCACTTTATAGTTCGATTCTAATATTAATCTTGAAAAGCTATCTTTCACTTCAAGATTTGGATAGTCTAATATATATTCTTCTTCAAATCCATACATTTCTTTTCCTTTAAATGTTAGATATCCAGCCTGTGTGAAGAATATATTTGCATTTGCATCTTCTATTTCTCTTGTTGTAAAATCATCGCTACTTACTGTGTTTTTTACCAGATCCTCATAGGTTACTTTTTTGTCTTCTATATATTTTGATAGAAATGATGGTGAGCCACTTTCAAACCAGTAATTTCTGAATTTTTTTTCTTCAAAAAACTTTAATATGGAGAATGGATTATATACAAATTGTTCTCCATCAAAGGAAAAACCATTGCTGTTTCTTTTATATGTTCTTTAAAATTATTTTCCAATTCTTTTTTGGTGAAACCAAAAAAAGTTGAATATTTTTTATCAAAGGTTATTTTGTCTAAATTATTTAAAGAAGCTTTTACGCCTTCAGGCGTGTGTTCTGTTATACCTGTTATAAATACAAATTTTATGTGTCATCTTTTGTTTTTACTTTTTTATAGAATTCCCTTAAAAATGCTCTAAATTCTTCTGCTTTTTCTTTATTGTTTATATGTTCTAATATTGGTGATTCATATTCGTCTATGAGTATTACTGTTTTTATATATTCTCACAAGAATAGAAAAAATATTTGAAACAATCAAATGAGTCTTTTGCCTCAGGAGACAGGATATATTATTAAATTGATTTTAAATATTTTAATATAATATTTTTGGCAATGTTGTTATCAGAGAAAAATTCTGAAATAGGTATATAATTATAACTTTTGCTCGGGTTTTTTAGATAATTTTCAATAGCTTCAAGATATTTTTTTGCTGTTATCTTCCATGTATAATTTGTAAGAACTCTTTTTTTACCTAATTCAGAATATTTATCAAAATTTTTTAATCCTTCAATTAATCCGTTTATAATATTTTTAATATCCATTGGATCAATTAAAACACCGTAATTGCCATTATCAAATGCTTCTGATGGACCACCATTTTTTGTCGCTACAATTGATAATCCTACAGCTGCTGCTTCAATTGGCGCCAGGCCAAAAGGTTCATAGAAAGCTGGTAATACAAATACAGATTTTCTTTTTACAAAATATCTATAGGCACTTGCCAGTTCTTCCTGGCCTGGAACATCAAATAATGATATTTTTCCATATAAATTATATTTCTCTACAAAATTTTTTATTTCTCTGATAATTTTCTGTTCTTTTTTTGAAAGTTTATCAATATCCTCGAAGCCATTTTTTAAGCCTCTAACAAAAATAACCAGATTGGCTATTTTCTGTAAATGTGTGGATTGAGAATAAGCCTTAACCGCACCAATATGATTTTTCTTTTCGTCAATTCTACTTGAAAGTACTATATATTGTTTATTGAGATTATCCAGATCTCTTAATAAATATTGTTCTATTTTTCCCCAGAATATATTATCAATATATTTTTTATTTTGAGAAAATATTTTTGTATTTACTCCAGGAGGGATAATTTTAAATTTGGAATTATCATTTATATCTATAGCCCCTTCATATAATTGATGTCCATATTGTTCAAATCTTTCCAGATTTGTACTTACAATATTAAACGCAGATCTATTCATGGAAATTCTTTCAGCATTTATTCTTGTTGAAAAATTATATTCTTTATCATAGGCATCAAAATTATTTATATTAACCCCTAATTTATCAAGTTTTTGAGCTCCTAATGAATGAGCAGTAAACGAAAAAGGTATATGTGTAATATTTTCGAAAATTGCACCGCTTATACCACCATCACCATAATGTGTGGTAACAAAATCTGGTAATTCACCAAGTTTTTTGTAATATTCAAAAATATTTTCCGAAAAAGTTTGCAAATATGGCCATAAAAGTTCTTTCCTTAAAAATTTTTTTTCTCCAAAAGGTATTCTAATAATTTTTAAATTTTCAAAACCATCATAATAATCAAAATCATCTTTGAATTCTGACCAATTATCATCTTCAATTTTTCGTGTAAATATGTCAATATTAACTCCTAATTTCGAGAGTTCCATGGCCACTTCACGTACATAAATTAATTGTCCTCCAAAATCAGGGTGTTGAGTTAGTCTCGAATTTTTTTTATCAAAATTTCCTTGTGGATTAAAAAAAGCTATTCTCATTTTTTCACCTCATCCTTATTTTAAGTTTATATGGTGTCCAATTAGTAAAGTAAGTGAAAACTCGAAAATTGTCTGTACACGCTACCGCGGGTATTGGTTTAAATAATTTTGATTTTATAAAAAATTTTTGAGCTATCGCTCTCCTGCGGTGGGCTATTTGTTTAAATTTTTGTTTTCTATAAAATTTTTAAAAAAACTATTTATCTTAGATTTTTTATAAAAAATCTAAGCGTAAAATGAAGCCGGTCAATTTTGCATGGATGCAAAATTGAGTGAAGCCGAACATGGATGTGAGTCTGATACGACCGGCGAAAATATGCTATTTTTGAAGATTAGCAATTAAGGTTTGAGCAACTTTACTTTTTGGACACCCTTTAAGTTTAGTTATTCTATTTATTTTTAAAAAATTTTAAAGCATCAGAAATATCATTTAATCTTTGATTTTTATTTGCTGGATATCCATAAAATCCATATTGATTACATAAATTTATAAAATCCATAATCTTTTCTTTATTAATATTGTTTGAATTATATATGTAATCTGTTACTAAAACAGGTTTTCCTGAATTTTTGATTTTTAATATATATTTTAAACGATGATCTATATATTTTTCTTTGTTTTTTTTCAGCTTTGTATAAAATAAACTCTCAATTCCAATACCCGATATAACGTTTAAATATCGTCCATTATCATACTCTATAATTTCTTCGCCATTTTGAGGTATTATAAGAAAGTCAGGATTTTTTTTTCTGGCATAGTCAGCAATTTCAACTATAAAATCTATCATTCTGTTAGCAGTTATTTTTATGTTATAGCCATTATTAGCCCAGTATACATAACTGTCGACAAGATCGATATATACACCTTTAAATCCCTGAGAAATAATTTTATCAAGATAATCAAATATTATATTTTTCCATTCTTTATCCCAGTATTTTACTTTATAATTTCCAGGCCAATTTTTATTTTCACCATCAAGCCATTCTGGTGGATTATTATACCAATCATCTTTCCAATAATATCTATAATCCTCCGCTTCTCCTATACTTAAATAAGCTATTGTTATAATTCCTTTTAGTTTATCTATTTGATATTTTTTAAACTCATTTTTTTCACTTCCATCTTTTGAATAATCAATTATTAAAAATTTTGGATTATAAAAAAGGATAATTTTATTTAAATCTATATTAGTCAATTGATATATCAATGGAACGTCAAGTTTTTCTATAAATAACGGTATTAAAAAAGGAGTTCCAATTAATAATATTAATATGAATATTATAGTTTTTTCCATAATATCACCTTACATATTTATTTTTTATGTTTTTCCAGTTATCTAAAGGTGCAATTGCACCGGTATATTTCAATTTTTCTGCAGCAAAAGCCAATCCTAATTTTACAGATTCAACTATATTTAAGTTATTTATCAATCCTATGTATATTCCAGACCATACAGCATCTCCAGCTCCAGTAACATCAATGACATTAGTTTTATATGATGAAAGAGAAATATTATAATTTTTATTATAAATAATAGCGCCTTTTTCACCTAATGTAAAAATTATATTTTTTATTCCCAGTTTTTTAAAATTGTCAATATTTGCATTTCCAAATATATTTTCAGCATCATCAAGTGATGGTTTTATTATATCAATGTATGGTCCAAAGATTTTTAAAACTTCTATTATAGAATATTTATTATGCCATAAGACTGTACGATAATTTGGATCAAATCCTATTATTATGTTTTTTGATTTAGCTTTCTTTACCAGCTGGAGTATTTTTTCAAATTGAGTTGTTTCTGATATTGCCCAAGAAGATATATGTATAATTTTAAAATTACTTAAGTCAATATCAGGTATTTCCAGATTTATTGAAGAACTCTGATAAGCTTTAAATTCCGGAGTTTTTTTTGATTTATTTACAAATACTATATCGGTATTTACATCTTCCTTTTCGAATAAAAAGGATGTATTTACACCTTTTTTTTTCAAATAATTTTTAATGAATAAACCAAATTGGTCCCTACCTATAGTGGATAATATATAACTTTCTATATTTTGCCTGGCTAAATTTACAGCTATATTTCCAGGAGAACCACCAAAAAATTTTCGGAAAACGTTTGCATTCTCTAATGAATCAAATTCACTTATCATATCAATTAATACTTCACCTATTGATAAAAACATATACACCTCTCCTCATAGATTTTTTATTTATAGAATTCAGGTATTCTATCATAGAAAATATTATTATGTTTATTCAGATTTTTATTATTAGCTTCTTCTGGATTTATATTCACAATTTTAACTTTGTCACCTTTTTGAGGGAATCTTACAATTACTTTTCCATCTGGATTTGTTATTTGACTCATTCCGGTAAATTTATTTGAATTAAGAGCATTTATTTCTTCCCCCCATCTATTTGAGGTTACAATAAAAACTCTGTTTTCTAAAGATCGTATTTTATTAGCTTCCTGACAATAAGGCATAACTAAATTAGCGCTATGTGCAATTATTTGAGCTCCTTTTAAAGCCAGAGTTCTGAAAGATTCTGGAAAAAACCAATCAAAGCATATTGCAAGTCCTATTTTAACGCCATTGATATTTTCTACCCAAAAACCCGTATTGCCTTTTTCAAAAAACAATTTTTCTTCATAAAATAGATGTGTTTTTCTATATATTCTATGACTTCCATCTGATTTTATCAGTATAGATGAATTATAAAATTTTTCATTGTCATTTTCAACAAATCCAAAAACAACATTTGTTTTTTTTGATATTGCAAAGTCTTTAAAAGCTTTTATAGAAAAGCCATCCATATTTTCAGAGACCCATTCGACTTCATTTTTTGTATTAAAAGTATAACCTGTAAATGCAAGTTCAGGAAATACAAATAAATCTGCGCTTTCATTTTTAATTAGATCGATACCTCTCTCTACGTTTTCCTTTACCTGAAAAAGATGAGGTTTAAATTGTACTAATCCAATTTTCATAAATCATCACCCTTTATAACTCTATTTTCTGTAAATATTATATCCATTTTTATATCATGATTATATACAGGCAGGCTTTCTAAAATTTGAAAATCAAAGGCTACTCCTATCAAATGTGTTTTTGTATTTCTTGAAAAATATCTGTCATAGTATCCTCCGCCATAGCCCAATCTATACATTTTTTTATCAAAAGCAACGCCTGGAATTATATATACATCTATTTTTTTATTGTAAGATGTTCCAACGGGTTCCATTATTCCAAATTTTCCTTTTTCAAAATCATTCACTGAAGTTACCTTTACAAAATATATATCTTTTCCTTTAATTTTTGGAAAAACTATATCTTTATCTTTTAAAAGATCAACTAACTTTAATAAATTTACCTCATTCCTGAAAGGATAATAAATAGCTATGCTATTAAATTTTATAGATTTCAGGTATTTTATTATTTTTTTTAATATTATTTCATTATAGGTATTATACAATTTTATTTTTAATTTTGTTCGTTTTTCCAACATTGATTTTCTAATTTTATTTTTCATTTTTTCACATCCAGAAATGCTACATTCATAATATTCTTATTCATTTCAATTATATATAAATTGTTTTCTCTATAATAATGAATAATTTTTCCACCATCTATTTTTCTAATAGGCTTTTTTGATTTTATCATGAAATATTTTGGAAATAAAGAAGAATCTGGAATTATTACATCTAAACTTTTACCTTTCCAGTAATATTTAACATTTTGACTTAGATAATCAAAAAAATATGGATATGCTTCTGACGATGTTTGATTTCTAAGCCAGGGGAATTTTGTTTTTATTGTAGTATAAAAAGTTTCCAGATTATGATACATTTCATTCCAAGTTTTATTTTCAGGATTTCTATCTTTTGCGAATACATCATCTGAATGTATAAAATGCTGAAAAGTACCAAAATTGGCAAGAGTGTTTATAGTTGTTAAATATAGTCTATTTAATGGATAATAACCATAAGTGGATCTTGGAATTATTACTACAAAATTATTTGTAATTTTGTATTCAGAAAATTCGCCATTACTTTCATAAGAGGTTCCAATAGTTTTTATAGTTGGTAATGCTTTTAATAAATAATTTGCACCATAAGAATCTATTAAATTGTTTGGAGCAACATAACTACTTATTACAATAGGGTGGTTTAAAACTTTACTTAAAAAGTTTTTAGCTGCATCTAAGCTCAATACTATATTTTCGGGATTATCCCATTTTTCTTTTGTTAAAGAGTTATGATTATATCCATGCAGTCCAAGTTCAAATTCAGATTTGTCTATTTCTTTTAAGGTTTTATATGGATTATTGTTTTTGCTTATAAAAAATTCAGTAAATTCAAAGGGTGGTGTACTTGCACCATTGTAACTTAAAGGAGTTACAAAAGTATATTTTATATTAAACTTTTCGGAAAATTTCTTTATTGTTGGCCACCATACATTATAATAATATTCATCATCAGTAATTTTTTTGCCATCTATATTTTTTGTAATATTATATGAAGGTAATGGAAAATCATCTATATAAAAAATATAAGAATTTAATAATCCGGCAATAGATACATCTTGCATCTCTAAGATTGTTTGTAATATTAAACCTCTTATGGATTTTAAAATAATGCTTGGATAAATGTATCCTATATAACCATTATTATGCTTTTCATACCATATTATAGGAATTTTTTTATTATTATCATTGCTTAAATAAGCCAAAATGTTTTTGTTTTTATCAAATTTTATGTTGAATGTTATACTAAAATATCTTTTTAATATAGAATCGCCATTTTTTTCATTTCCAATTGGAAAAAGTTTTTTTGAAAAAATTATTTTTGATATATTTGTGTTATCTTCAATAATTTCATTTTTCCACGGTGTGTTATTTAAACTAGTCGAAAAAATAAAAGAACCGCCATTGTTGATAAATCGTTTTATTGTGTTAGTTTCTATATATTCTGCATTGGTATTCCAGATTATATATTTATATGGTAATAAATCAATAAAAGATAAGTTATAAAAATCCTCAACATTTATGAATTCATAATTGAGTTTAGCATAAGCAAAAATTTTTTTAAACTCTTTTTGGGAAGATAAATATTCAGCACTATCAAATTTTGTTTTTATAATTAAAATTTTGTTTTCTTTTCCAACTTTTTGATTTATTAATTCTAATATTATTTTTTTTATATTCAGAATAATATCACCATGTTCATTGATAAAACTATTAAAAATAGCGCCACCACCATTTTTAGACAGTATAATCATTGGATAGAAGTTATTTTCATATTTATATGATAATATCACATTATTTCCAAAAACAACATATTTTTCAACAGGCTGTTTGTTTGAAGTTGCTGGAGGACTTAAAAAGTATTCTTTTTTATATGTTATTTTATAATCTTTTAATTCTTTATATCCGTACATATAGTGTATACCGATTTTATTCAATAAATTATTTATTTCTCTAATATCAGAAGTTACGCCAAGATTGTTAAAAAAGAAAAAAAATCCACCATTTTCTACAAAAGTAGATAATTGTCTTAAATATAAATGAGAGTCTTTTAATTCAGGGGAATAATACCAGCTTATTATTCCAAAATATTTTTTATTATCAATTCTATAATAATTCATTTTTTCTATATCTTTTATTTCATAATTTACATTATATTTTTCCAGAATTGGAATAATATGGTATTTAAACATAAATTCTCCATATTGTTCTGACCCTTTATAAAGTAACAAAAGGTCTTTTTGTGCAAATAAGGAAAGTGTTATTAAAAAAAGTGCTATTAAGATAATTGATTTTTTCATGATTTTTCCTCCATTAAATTTTTAATGTCTTTATAATAAAGATAATATCCATCCTCAACAGCTAATTTTTGTCTATAATATTCTGTTTTTATTAAATCTTTAATTTTTGAAATTAATATTTTATATCCGATAAATGTTCCTATTGTAAAAGCAAAGGTATAACTTGCTCCAAGTGAATAATAACCAAATTTATTTAAGAAAATAATACTTAATAATAAATTTATCAAAAGTACTGAAATATTTAAGTATAATGCTTCTTTTCTAAAATCGAAATATAGTAGTAAAAGCATAATCATGAGATAAAAAGAATTCATCATAGCTCCGATTAAACCTAATCTTAATATTGGTTTAAAGACTTCCGAAATAAAAGGTAGCATATTTAATTCATTCAGCAATAATAATATGAATGTAATAATTGCCTGAACCCTGATGGTTAAATTAATATCAAATTTTAATTCTTTTTCCATGTTTTCTTTTCTAATATTGATTTCATAATAATTGTATCCTTCAATTAATGAGTCATAAAAAAATTTATATGTTTTGTAGAACCTGGTTTCCAAAACAAGTATAAACATAGTTGCTGTTGGTATTATGGTTAAATAGGCTATAAACATTGGACTGTCATAAATAAAAGAAAAATAAAAACCATTAATTGGCATCTCTCCAAATTCTTTTGAATGCCATATAATAAAATCGTCTATCCATAATGCCAGGTAATAGGTAAATCCTATTAAAATATTATGCCAGTATTTTTTAATTTCTTTTATCCATTCAAATGAGGTTAAGTTTAAATCTGTCCCGAAATACAGTAAGGCCAGAACATAATGTACAAATGTTCCAATATTAACCCCGAAAGCATAACCTAAAATATAGCCCAAAGGATTTTTTTCTGATCCAAAATATTTTGAAAATATTATTGAGAAAAAGCCCATTATAATATATCCCATAATATACCAGTTTATGGCATTTGTAGACATTGAAGCTATTGAAATTATCCATAAGGCTAATAGGGAAACAACAAGATAAGAAAAAGAAAGGACAAACCAACCTTCATGTTTATAAAAGGAAAAAAATATATATAAAATAAAAATAGCGAAAAGTGTAGCAAAAATCAGTATCCCCATTACTTCAGGTAATATTTTTTTGTATTTTTTTGAATATATAAGGTCTGAAATTCTTCTTGACTCAAACATTATAAATAATCCTGAAATTATTATAGAAAATACAAAAGAATAAACAATTGAAATATTAAAATAAATGTTTGATATTTTTAAAAAGCTCAAGATAATCCACAATGTTAAAGTTGTTATTATCCATGGCCCAGAAGAAACAACTACAGAATACGCTATAGCCAATAAATCAGTTGATACTCCACCTTGATGAAACATTTTATTTAATCTAAAGCCTATTCCAGCCAATTTATTTCACCACCGATAAATACAAATCTTTATAATTTTTAATCATTTGTTCTAATCTATATCTTTTTTTCACGCGTATTCTTGCCAGTTTTGATGCACTTATTCTAAATTCATCATTTTGATATAATTCAATTAATCCTTTTGCGAGTCCTACAAAGTCTTTTGGCTTTACAACAATCCCAGCTTCTCCAATTATATCTTCATTGGAACCATATATCATTTCCGAACATGCTCCAACATCTGTAGTTACGACAGGAATTCCTGCAGCAAAAGCTTCTAAAATAACAAGCGGTTGCCCTTCGCTAACACTTGAGAGTAATAAAACATTTATTTTTGGATAATAATCAAGAACATTAACCTTTCCGGTAAATTCAATAGTATCTTCTAATCTAAAAATTTTAATCATATCAAGGCATTCATTGTAATACTCTGGTTCTTCGTCGGTTGGCCCTATAATTAATAATTTGAAGTTTTTAATTTTTTCTTTAACCATTTTAGCTGCTTTAATAGCAGTTTTTATATCTTTTATTTCCACAACACGACCAACAAGTCCAACAATATAAGGATCTTTTTCTTTTCTGTATTCTAATTTTGAAAATTTATCGAAATCTATTCCATTAGGAATTACATACATTTTTGATTCATCTTCACATAATTCTTTTTCAAATAATTGATTTTTTGAAAATAATGTTGTAATTTTTTTTGATCCTTTATATACCAATGAACTAATGGTATTAAATAATTTAATCCATGCAAGTCTGTATTCATCTTTTATCCATCCAGCTTTTAATACCTCAAGTTGTCGTTCTCTATGATAGATACCATGTTCGGTTAAAATTACAGGAGTGTTATTTTTTATACCATTCATAATTGCAGAAATACCAGCATATCCAGTTGTTATAGTATGGTATATATCACATTTTGGAAAATCAACAGTCATTGAATTCAAAAATGGCAAAAGCATGGATTGCAAAGTCCAGAAGTAATTGGTGAAATTTTCATAAGGTATATATGTTTTATAAAAATCAAGCATAACTTCCCAGTATGTTTCAGATTTCAACAAGCTTGTAAAGTCATAATTAGAATATTGCTGAAAAAGTTTATAAAGATTTTCAGACATAACTTTTTCATCAAATGGATATTTTAAAATTTCTCTTAATTTATTACCAAATTGTTTGGTTATAGCTGATTTGCTGGAAAAGTCATATTTTGCAAATAAAAAATATTCAAAATAATCTATAACATTTTCTGGAAACAAATATTTTGGTTTTCTTATTTCAGGAGTAGCACCAATATGAATTATGCAGAATTCAACATCTTTCATGCTTTTTATTAATGTATTTCCCCAACTTGAAACACCACCGGTAACATAAGGGTATGTTCCTTCAAAAACTATTCCAACCTTCATATTATTCTCCTTTTAAATTAATATATTTGATAATTAACTCAATATCTTCAATATCTTTTTTATCGAATAAAACTTTTAAGTTATTAAATTTTTCTGGATAAAATATTTTTAAAATAAATAACATTTGTAGTTTTTCCTTTTTGTTCATATTTTTTATTAAATTAGATATATAATTATTGTTGTTTGAAAGTAAAAAAAGCTGCATCTTTGTTTTGAAATCAATATTATTTATATAATCATAAATAGAATTATCATTCATTAGATTTTTTATTGAATATAATAAAAAATCAAGTTTATACTTTTGAGCAATTTTTAAAGTTTTATCATCTTTTAAAGCAGTAGATATAGAAATTAATTGGTTTATGAGTATAATATCTTCATCATTAAAATTATTTTTTCCTTCCAATTTTATTAATAATTCTTTTTGTTTTATATATGATGTTCTTTTATTCCATGGAAGTTCTTTTATATATTCAGGGTCAAAAGAATAATTGCTATTATAATTTATTATAATAGTTATGACTATTAACAGCAAAGTTAATATAAATAATAAATAATAAGGTTGTAAAAATTTTTTTTTCATATAATTTAATCCCCCAGTAAAAATTTTATGGATTCATGTTTTGCTGAAAAACCAAGGTCTATAAAATCGGAAACTAATTTTTGAACAGTTTTTTGTTTCATTCTTTTTATATAATAGATTATTGCATATTCATATATTTCCTGGGCTTTAATTGTGTTAATCTTTTCATTTAATAATATTTCCAATGCATCGAATTCTTTTAATGATTCTAAGGTTTTTAATGTTATTACAATTAATTTTGGGCTATCAGGAAATATTTCAATTGCAGTTCTTAATAAAATTGAACTTTGCCATAAAACTTCTAGTTTATGTTCGCCTGCTAAAAAACCAGAATTAGCATAAAAGAAAGCATATTTGCCATAATCAATATAATCTTTTAAAGTTTTTAAATTTTTCATATAAAAAGAAATTTTTTCAATTAAAAAATTTTCTAAATTGGTCAGAGCATCAGATGCATACAATATAACATCAGGATGAGAGTCTTCTTTAATTGCATTTCTGATTAAATTTATCCCTTCTACAAAATCTATTTTTTCATCTTTTATTGAATTATATACCAATCTTACAACATATTTACGCTGTTCAGGATCGCCATATTTTAAAATAATATTAAACGGAGCCAGATCAACAGAAGAAAATCCAATACTTTTTGAATTTACAATATTATATTTTGAAAAATCTATTTCTTTATATAAAGGGGATAAATTCCTTTTTTGAAATAATAATATTAATGGATAAAACGGGAATATTATAAAGAATAATGTAGTTTTTAGCAATAAATTTTTTAATGAAAAAGAACTTTTATATTCATGATAATTAATGAAAAGCAAAATAATAGTATAAATGCTAACAGCAGCATAACCATAATAAAAATAATTAAAAATAAATAAGAAAATCCCACATACTCCAGAAAAAAACGAAATAATTAAAAAAATATTTTTCATTGTTTTGTATATGCCTCCACAACTTTAATATTTTCGTGGCTAAAATTATTTAAAACCCTTGTTAAACCACCTTTAGAGCACGAAGTTAAAATTATTTTAATTTCTTTTTTGTTTTTATCTATAAAAAGAAAATCGGTATCTCGAATGAATTTTTTAAATAAATTTATTGAATTGATATTATTGTATTTTACAATTATTATAGAATAAGGAATTCCAAACCTTTTTCTTCTTTCTTCAATTTTCTCCAAAATATTGTTAAATTTTTTAGATGTGAGAAAATCTGGATTTTGATTTTCAGATAATTCTGATGAAGCCAGTAATAAAGTGCTTAACCAATCTGCCAGAATTTTTAGATATATTTCTGTATTTTTATTTATTTTTTCCGGATCTATTATTTCTATAATAATAAAACCAAGTATTTCTTTTCCATACTTTACACTAACGGCCATAGCAGGTTCATATTCAAAATTATATTCTACTTCTGTCAAATATAAAACATTTGCATTTGCACTTCCAAATTCCATAGCCATGCTTATTACAACAGATTTATCTACTGGAAGAGAATTTGGTAAAAATTGCGGACCTTTCCTAACCTTCATACGTAGAAAATTATTTTTACTTAAAGTATAAATAGAAACGGTTTTTGCATAGATAAATTCTGAAATTAAATCAATGGCTTCATTAAATATATCTTCTGAATTATTATATTCAATATCTTTTAATTTCTCTACCAGTAAAGAAACTCCCTGTTTTTCCAGAACAAGTTTATGTTCAAGATCATCAGTTATATTTTTATATTTTCGTATATCTTCTTCTAATGATTTTACTTTTTCTTTTAATAAGTTTATTTGTTCATTTTGATAATTTATTTTTTGAATATAAATATCTCTAAAAAAACCGATTATAAAGCCAAACAAAAAAATATAAAGAGGATTTTTTAAAACAGTCCAGGAAATAACAAATTTAAAAAAGTCATTTCTGGCATTAAAGAAAATTGATAAAAAGATATAAAAAGTACTGATGCTTCCAGATAATAAAGAGAAATTGATACCATATCGAATAGCTATAAGAATTGAAAAAATAAAATATGGATTAGGGTCTACAAAAATATATCCGAAAAATTTATTGGTTATATCTAAAATAAATAATATTGTTAGGATCAGAGTAATTTCTAAAAAAGCAAAAATATTTTTTTTGTTCATTATTAATCCTCCAATATACCATGTTTTGATTTTATTGAATATAGATTTACATAACGAACTATGTTTTTTTCTAAATTATAGCTAATATTTAAAAATTTCATTCCATAAATTTTCTCTCCATATATATTTTCTCCAATTAATCGTATAACTCTTGTATTTATATTTTCTAATATCAGGCTTTTATGAATATTCAATTTTTTTATTGTATACTCTTTATCGCTGTCTAAAAAATCTTTTAAAACTATTTGCATTCCACCAGCACTAAAATCTCTTGTTTCAAATGGAATATTTTTATTACTTTCATTATCGAGTAATAAACCTTCTCTAATTATAGGAATTCTATAAAATAATCTTTTTTGAATTTTAAAACCTGTTAATGGTAAATATACAAAAACATTATCCAGTTCTTTTTTTAAAACTTTGGATTTAATGATAATATTTGATGAATTTTCATATATTCGGATGTTTAATTTTTCGCCAGTATATAATTTAATTTTTGAGTTTTTGTATATTGGAGGTAATATTTGAGCGTACCTTGAAGTAAAGTTTAAAGAAACAATTCTACTATTTCCGATAATATGTTGGGTTGGTAGTTCAATATCAATTAAATCACCAATAGAAAGAACTTTTTTTAATTTTATTTTTTCTATAAAAATGCTTTCATTATATTTCATGTTTTTTCTCCTTCTATTAATTCTTATATTTATATATATTATATCATATTAGAGTGTCCAATTAGTAAAGCAAGCGAAAACTCGCAAATTGTCATTTCATTTTAGACTTTTTTAAATATCATTAAATAGGCATTCTTCAATTCAATCACGCCTAAATATTTTTATAAAAAATTTTTTACAAGTAATAGAATAAATCAAAAAAATCGTCTGTAAACAACACAGACGATTTAAACTATTTTTATTTATAAATTTTTATCGATTTTTGGTAATTTTCTTACATTATAAGATTGTTCATAACATTGGGTTGTGTTAATTACGATTTAGTGCTTTTAAGGATTTTAATGACCTCATTAAGAGTAATATCAAAGATATTGTTAGTTAAATCTTCAATTGTTTTTATATCCAAATAATCAAGATTATTTAAATATGGAACAATATTATCTCCAAATTTTTTAAATAAAAGACTTTTTGCGATTGTTTTTTCGCCTTCGAATTTTCCTTTCTCAATTCCTTTTTCAAAGCTTTCCTTTAACGATTCATCTATTGCTTTTACAAAGTTTTCAAACATTCGAAATTCCTCCTCTCCTCTTTCAATGTTTATCTCTATATTTTCAATTCTATTCTTTTGAC
>NZ_LBFB01000033.1:0-13627 GCF_013363285.1 Marinitoga sp. 1154
TTTATTTATATTTTTAAGTCTGCCAAATTTATTAAAATTAAAGCGTCTAAGTTTTTTAGTTCTTTTTAGTTTTTTCCATTATTTGTATTTCTTTCTTTGATATATACATATTTTTACACAATACTTAATTTAAGCATATACTCTCATTTGTATTTCTCATTGATTGTTTTTGTCTTTATTTCACTTTTCATATTTATTTTCTACTTTTTTGTCCCCTTTTCTTTCCTCTGGTTTATTTTTTACTTTGTTTTCTGGATTGCCTCTCTCTAAATTGAATTCGCTCAATATTATGCTATGAACATTTAAATTTAATAAATTATTTAGGAATGTTTTGTATGCTTTTGAATCTATAGAATTTACATTTGAATTTTTGGTACATACAAAACACGGATAACTTTTCAGTAAAAAACAAAATTCACAATTCAAATTACAACTTGTAGGCATTTGAATATAACATTTATGAATTATTGGGGGTAATTTCTGCATACCTTCAAGAGGAAGAATCATCCCTTTACGAGTTTTTTCTTCATATATAAAATTATCATAAAATTCTCCCATTGTTTCTTTTTTGATTTTTTCTATTACGTCATATGTATAGGATGATTTTACATTTTCAATTTTAATGCCATTTTCTAGCTGTACTAAAACATCAGTCCATGTTTTTTCTAATTCTATCATATTTCCATTTTTTAAATCATAAATTAAACCTTTATTTTCTTTTCCAATAACTAAAATATAGTCTTTGTTTAATTTAAAATATTTATTCTTCATATATACACCCCACATTGTTTATATTTTGAAAACTTGATTAAATCAAATATATTAACTCTTTCCTCTAGCAAATTCCAGATTTCTTCAAAAGATTTTTTTATTCCTTCTTTGATATTTTCACAAATATTTGAAGGATCTTTTTCGAATTCTCCATTCCCTGCTAATAAAGCGAAACAAAGCGGGCACAATCTTGACACAGAACAGGTTAAGCATTCTGACTTTAATTTTTGATTGTATTTTTTTATTATTTTCTCTATTTTTGAATAATCCAACCAGGTTTCAACAGTGCCAATAGGAAAATTATAGTTGATTTTCTCACAGCAATGCAAATCTCCAGAAGGAGAGATTGCTATTTTTTCTCCTGGTACACATGTTCCTGTAAATGGAAGAAATGAAGGTTTACTTTCATATAAATTTACTTTTATATTTCTATTAAGTATAGTAAAATATGATAATCCAAATAATGAAGATAAAAATTTATCATTTTCATTTTTTTTAATTTTCTGGAAATATAAATTTTTTAGTTCGTTCATTTGAGAAAAGAACTTTTCTTTTTCTTCTTTTGAATATTGATTATACCAATTAGTATAAGAATTTCCTATCATATTAAGTCTGATAAGCCTTTCTGATAAATTACTCCTATCAAAAAAATCTTTCATTTTTAATAAATTTGTTCCATAATCATAACACGCAATTATAGAACAATATTTTTTATAATAATAAGGATATTTCTCTTTTATTTTTAATATGTTATTATACACAATTTCAAATGTACCCTTTTCATTTGAAAATACTCGTAATCTATCATGCTCTTTTTTAGAACCATTAAGGCTAAAAGCAAGAGAAATTTCATTTTCAGCAAGAAACTTTATTATTTCATCGTTTAATATAGTTCCATTTGTTGTGATAGTAAAATGACATTTGTGTTTTTTATTTTTTATATATTCTATTATCTTTTTTATTAAATCAAAATTAAGTAAAGGTTCTCCACCATAAAACCCAATAGCTGGAATAAAATATGGATTTTCCTTTTGGGTTTGTGAAATATCCGAGAAGTATTTATCAATAGCTTTTTTAGCTATATTATAATCCATATACACATTATTATGTGTTCTCATATTAGAATATTCTCCCGAATAAGCACAATATTTACATCTAAGATTACAATCTTCGGTAACAATAAAAAATAATTCTTTACTTCCTCTTTTTTTTATATAATTTTTAATATTAGCAATATTAACTATTTTATCATCATAAAAATAACTTTTTTGATATTTATTAGAAAAATTTTTAATATCATCTTTGGATTTTATAAATATAACTTCTCCTGTTTTTGTTTCAAAAATAAAACCCTTCATATTTCCACCTCTCAAATGCATATTTTATATAATTATTTTAAATTTTAGTATATAATACTTAATAAAAAAACCGAGGTGAATTTTATAAAAAAACAATAAATTTAAATTCAATTACAATTTAGCGCCCGTACCAGTTATAGTACCAGAAATACCAGCTGCAGCATCCATTACAGGTATTATAGGAGAATCAGTCTGACATCCAAATCCGCAAATTATTCCACACCCAATAATACATATTAAACCTTCTTCTTTGTTATTGTTATTAATTATTTTCATAAAACTCCCTCCTCATCTAGACTATAATGATATATGTTCTGTATTAGCATATGATGCTACACCCATTGCATCTAACAAAGGGCTCATTGTATCCAGAGAACATATTATAACGCATTCAGCAGAACAAACAATAAAACATTTTAAACTTTCGTTTTTTGCATCATTAACTATTTTCATTTTGTTCCCTCCTGTGATTTTTTTCACCTTGGTAAATCGAAAAATGAAATAATAATTTAACAAATATTCAATTTTTTAATTATATATTACATACATATTTAGGTAATTATACTAAATAATTCCAGGCATTGATGGATTAGATGTTTGGGGAACTTTATTATTTTATTAATTACTATTATCAGATAATATCATCGACTTTGTTCAATAATATTGCTAACAAATATCGTGAATTTTATAACTTAACGATTCATAATAAAACTTTATGAATGTATAATTTTTATATTATGTTGCTGAATGATTAAAAGATATTATTTCAACTTATTCAATTTACAATAATTTTAGCAAAAAAAAAAAATAGTCAACGATATAAAGTAAATTTTGAGTAAATTTATAATCAACTTTTCTTTTCTTAAATTTAATAAATTTACATAATTATTTTATCACCTGATATATTTTTATGGTTAAGTTTTTGTTTAATGTATTGATGCAATTTTATATTCTTGCTATTATTTGATGTTAATGATTAATTAGTTTTATGTTATTGGTTCTCCCACGAAAAGAGTGGGAGAACTAAATTCTTTATTATTCATATTTTTCATCTTCTAATGTTACAATCGGATAAAGCTATTGAATATTATTTATTATGTTTAAAAAATATATGGAGATTTGATTATAGAAAAGCATATAAATATGCCGATTTAACCATTACTACTACTAGTAGTACTATTTTAAAAGAACTTGCAACTCTTGAAAAAATAAGCATTTTATTTAATAATAAAAAGATAAAAAAAGCAAATTTGGAATTGAACAAAATAAAGAGTGAAATCCCATACATCAATAATAAATGTCGTAAAATAATAATACCTGCTATAAGATATATAGAATCAAGATTTTCTAACTTTATAAATAATTCTGGTATTAGATATTGGAGTGAAGAATATGAAAAAAGTGAAGCACAATTATCTTTATTAAAATACTCTGAAGCTAGGCAATCTTTAAATACAAAAAATTTTAAAAAAGCTTTTGATTTATTTGTAGAAGGTTTTTTTCACGCAAAGGAGTTTCCGCATCCTACAATGATATGTGCAGGATTGAATTCTGCTGCGTGGTGGATCAGGAATAAAGATAAAAAGAAAGCATTAGTTGCAGTTGAATTGCTTGAATATTATATTGGTTATTATTTTGAGGATTTCTCAAAAACTTACAATTGGTTTGATACTATTTTTGAAGTGAAAAGAATTAATAATGACTTAGGAATTTTAGAAATAATAAATATTGTAAATCAATTAAAAAAGTATTATCCTGAAATAAATGTAGAAGATAAATTTGATAAAAAGATTGAATTGAAAAAGATGAAAAAGAAGATAAGGGAATCATATAAAATAAATTTTGAAAAACTAAATAAATCGAGAAAAGAAATTCAAATATTATTTTTCGCAATATATAGCGTATTAATAGAAAAACCATATTTTACAAAGAATCATATTTTAAAATTGATTTTTGAAGGAGATAAAGATAAAATCATTAAATACTTCTCAAGGGATTATGAGAAGATGCATTTTTTTAATATAATGTTATCAGATTTTGATGTAAAAGAAGCTGAAAAAAGATTGACAAATTCTGAAAATTTTGAAGAAAGAGGATATGATGTTTCTCCATTTTTCATAGCAAGAAAAAAACTAATCACTGAGCTTTTAAAAAATATGAAGAATTTTAAGGAGTTTATTCTTCACTATTTTGATCTCAGTGATGAAGAAATGAAAATCTTTGATGTGTTTTTGAGAAATTGTGTTCGATATGATATCAAATGGCCTATTACTCCTTATCCAAAAGGAAAAATCCTTGATTTTGCCATTAAATATGGTTTTGGTTATAAACGCGTTGCTCTTGGTTATTTTTCTTTTGAGGATGATGATAGAATTTTGATTGATGAGATTATTGATAAATTCTTATAACAAAATCCCCGTTTTCGGGGATTTTGTTAATTCGAGATTGTATGCAGTTATATCTTTTCAATTATATAATCCTCAATATTCCTTTTTTCTGAATTGATGTTTATCCCTATTATATATATTTCTTTTCCTTTGTATTTTTCATAATATTTCTTTTCTTTTATCTGGTTTATTGCTTCCTCTGCATTTTTATCTACTTTTATTTCAAAAAGATATATCCTTTCATCAAAATCTATTACAAGGTCACTTCGCCCTAAGTTTGTTAATTCTTCTGCTTTTACATCTATTCCTGCTGATGCTATTATTGTGAATATTAATGAGTGATAATACTTTTCTTCTTTTTTGTGTAAGTTATACGGTATTGCACTTATTATCTTCTTTATTTCTTCTATTAATCCTTTTATGTCATTTTTTTCTATTTTTTCATATATTTCATATACCCTTTCATATGCTTCTTCTTTTGGTTTGTAATTTGATTCTAATATTAGTTTTGAAAAACTGTTCTTTACTTCGAGATTTGGATAATCTAATATGTATTTTTCTGTTAATCCATATCTTTTTATTCCCTTAAATGTTAAGTATCCAGCTTGTGTAAAGAATATATTTGCATTTGCATCTTCTATTTCTCTTGTTGAGAAATCCATTGCACTTACCGTGTTTTTTACTAAATCCTCATAGGTTACTTTTTTGTCTTCTATATATTTTGATAGAAATGATGGTGAGCCGCTTTCAAACCAGTAATTTCTGAATTTTTTTTCTTCAAAAAACTTTAATATGGAGAATGGATTATATACAAATTGTTCTCCATCAAAGGAAAAACCATTGTAATATTTTTTCATTTCTTTTAATAATTGATGTTCTGATATTCCTATTTCTTTTGCTGTTTCTTTTATATAATCTTCAAAATAATATTCAAGTTCTTCCTGTGTATAACCCAACATTGTTGCATATTTTTTATTTAACGATATATCATTTAAATTATTAAGTGCAGAGAATACTCCTGTTTTTGTGAATTTTGTAATACCTGTTATAAATACAAATTTTATGTATTCATCTTTTGTTTTTACTTTTTTATAGAATTCTCTTAAAAATGCTTTAAATTTTTCTGCTTTTTCTTTATTGTTTATATGTTCTAATATTGGTGATTCATATTCGTCTATGAGTATTACTGTTTTTTCTTTGTATTTTTTACTTAATTCAGTTATTAAATGTCCAAATCTTGTTGGTAAATTATTTTTTATTGGTGAAATATTATATTCTCTATATAATTCTCCAATTCTTTCATCAAGTGAATCTATAAATTCATCATATGTTGTTAATGTATTATCTGACATATCGAGTTTTATTACAGGATATTCCTTGAATTCCCATTTGTCGTATATATACTTATCTTTAAATAATTCTTTTTCTCCTTTGAATAAATAATATAATGTTGATACTGTTAAGCTTTTTCCAAATCTTCTTGGTCTTGAGAGAAAGGTTGATATTCCAGAATTTGCTAATTCTAATATATATTTTGTTTTATCTATATATATATAATTTTCTATTATTAGTTTTTTATAATCTTGTACTCCTATTGGTAATTTTTTCATTTTCATCATCTCCACATTTGTTTTTTCTTAGTATTATTATAGCATAAATGCATCCTACAAAAAACTGTTTTTATATATTCTCACGAGAATATGGAATTATATAAAGCCATGTTACTAATATACCTGTTAATTCTAAAAATTAGGGTATCCAATTAGTAAAGCAAACGAAAATTCGCAGATTGTCCTTACACACTATCGCGGGTATTGGTTAAAATAATTTTGATTTTATAAAAAATTTTTGTTTTCTATAAAATATTAAAAAAACTATTTACCTTAGATTTTTTATATCTAAAAAATCTAAGCGTAAAATGAAGCCGGTCAATTTTGCACGGATGCAAAATACAGAACATGGATGTAAGTCTGATACGGCCGGCGAGAATGAGCTATTTTTGAGGATTAACAATCAAGGTTTGAGCGACTTTACTTTTTAGACATCGTAATCAGATTTTTTTAACTTAATAATTTCTCCATTTTGCTCGATATATTTTATAAAATCGTTAAATAATGAATAATTGGTTATTGTTAATATATCTCCTATAACGATTAATTTTTTTCTTGCTCTTGTAATTGCAACGTTCAATCTTCTTTCATCTGTTAAAAAACCTATTAAACCTTTTTCATTGCTTCTTGTTAAAGAAAATATAATAACATCTTTTTCTTTACCTTGAAATCCATCAACCGTATTAACTGTATTATTTATTTTTTCTTTTAAATATTTCACCTGATCTTTATATGGTGAAATAATTCCATAATCGATGTTGTTTTTATCCAGAATTCTACTAATTTCTATAACTATTTTTGCTTCTAATGGATTGTATTTTGACGATGATCCTTTTTTTATCACTTCATATTTTTCTTGAATCTCAGAGGTGTCAACAAAAATCAGAGGTGTTTTGTTTAATATTTTATTATACGGATAATTGTCGATATTAACATATATAGTTCTATTTTTAATATTTTTACTGCTTGTTAATATTCCATTATAAAATTTTTTATTAGAAAATTGCATTATTTTATCATTCATTCTATACTGAACTGTCAATATAGAAGAGTTTTCTGGATATTTTTTTATTAATCTTTCAAATAATGTTTTTGATAATACCTTTTTTGCTTTTTCACTTAAAATTGTTGGAGGAAGTTGTTTATGGTCTCCACCTATTATAAATTTTCTCCCACGAACTATTGGTATATAACATGATGGTTCAGTTGCCTGAGAACCTTCATCTATAACAACAGTATCAAATGTAATATTATCCAGTTCTTCAATACCAGCAGAACTATTTGTACTTATAATTACATCACAACTACTTATAATTTTTTTTATCAGAATTTCTTCTGATTCCTCTGCAAGATTATAAAGTTTTTGAACTTCGTTGTTAAGTTTTATCCACTCATACATTGACTTCATGTCTTCAGGAAAAATTCCTCTTGTTCCACGATTTTTTAAGGCGTATTTTTCTATTTGCTGCTCACTTAGTCCTCGTCTTATTTGAGGAATAGGCTTTTTATATTTATCCCTTTTTTCTGATAAATTAAGAGCTTCTTCACGGATTTTTTCAATTTTTTTATAATCTTCATGATTTTCAACGACATAATATAATGAATGGGATATTAAATCTTTATCTATTCTACTCGGATGACCTAATCTACATACTTTTATATCTTTATAACGTATAAGATTAAATAACAAATTATCTGTTGCAGCATTTGAATCGGAAGTTGCTAAAACTTTTTTACCATTTTTTACTTCTTGCATAATAATTTCTGTTAGAGTTCGAGTCTTTCCTGTACCTGGAGGACCATGTATTAGAAAAATATCTTTACTGCCAACTGCTTTTTTCACAGCCTTTTTTTGCGAATCATTTAAATCTTTATCATAAAAAGATAAACTTACGTTTTCAGGTTGCTTTGGTTTCTTATTACCTAAAATAATAGACTTTAAAATTTTAAGCTTTCCTTCACTATAATGAAGTTTTAAAATTGCATTCTGCATACGTTTAAAAGTTATTTCATTTAAATATAAGTCTACTCTAATATTTTTTGATTTTTGGATCCAGATAGGTGGTCTATTTGAAAAAGATACAACAATATATTTATTTCCAATTTCTGTAACAGAACCTGTTAAATCACTTTTTAAAGGATTACCTTTGCTAATCAATACAACATCTCCAACAGAAATATCTGTTTTAAAAGGCTCTTCTCTTCCAAATTTAATTAAATATATTCCCCCAATTTCTTTTCTTATAAATTTACCTTTTAAATTGTTTATAGCTCGTCCTATTTTTTCTCTATTTTTTCCATATAACTTTATTTCATTAATCATAGTTTTTATTTCGGCTTCTTTTTCTAAATCAATAGCTTCGTATAATAATTCTAAATAATTCATATTGTATCTCCTTTCTTTTTTTATAATAGCATAATTTTGTTATAATAAAGTATCGAAAGGTGGGATAATATGATTGGTGAATATCCGGAAAAATCCTGGTCATTTTCAAAAGACAAATTATTATCGAAATGCCCAAGGGCATATTATTATTCTAAATTTCTGATATGGGGCGGTTGGGAAAAAACGGCACCAGAAAGGTCAAAAATGGCCTATAGACTAAGTAAACTAACAACTATTGAACAATTTTTAGGATCTTTAATACACGATTATATTGCTAATAACATAACAGCTTTAAAAACTCCTGATTTAAAAATGGCATTGAAAAATATTGGATATGAATTTAATAAAGCTGTATATTATTCAAAAAAGTATCAAAAAGAATGGGAGAAAAATCCTAAAAGTATAGTTATGTTTTATTCTATTTATTATAAAAATAGAAATATATTTGAAAATGAATTTGGAAAAAAAATAAAAGAAAAAACTAAAATTTTGCTTCAAAATTATTATAATTCTAAAACGTTAAAAGATATACAAAACGGTATAAAAATAATGGAAATAGACAAAGAAAATAATTTTTCTTCTTTTTTTATTGATGATTATAAAATATATTCTATAATTGATTTTATGTATAAAAAAGGTAGTGAAGTTATTATCGTTGATTGGAAAACTGGTAAAAAATCAAAAGATGATGACTTTCAATTAAAATTATATGCATTATATGCTTATAAGAATTATACTATTAATTTAGAAAAAATCACATTGATAAATGAATATTTGCTGGAGGGTATTTCTGAAGAAAAAAAATATAACAAAGATGATATTTTAAAGGTAGAAGAGCATATTAAATCAAGAATAAAAATACTCGAATCTTATTTAAAGGATAAAAAAAGAAATATTCCAAAAGACGAAAGGTTTTTTCAGGCAAAACCTTCAAAGTATAATTGTAAATGGTGTAATTTCAAAGCAATATGTCCAGAGTATAAGGAAAATTTTATTAATAAAAATTAAATAATATTAATATAAAATTAAAAAATGCTTCTATTTAGAAATAATTGGTTCAAATCCCTGTTTGTTTTTTGTTATTGGATTTTGAATAATATGTAAAGTATGTTATTCTTATTTCAGAAAACGTTTTCAAGAACGTTTTCTGAAAGGGGTGAATTCGGTGAAAAAAAAAGGAATATTTAATTCTGAAATTTCTTCTGTAATTGCTTCCATGGGACATACTGATACTATTGCTGTTGTAGATATGGGTTTTCCAATTTCAAAAGATATTAAAAAAATTGATTTAGTAGTAGATATCGGCACTCCAACACTCGAACAGGTTACAAAAATTCTATTAAAAGAATTACATATAGAAAAAATTATTATTGCTAAAGAATCATCTGAAGATTTTATAAATTTAATTAAAAAGTTTAATAAAAATATTGAGTTTGTATCTCACGAAAATCTAAAAAAACTTTCTACTAATTGTAAAGCTATAATTAGAACTGGTGAAAATAAACCTTATTTTAATGCTATTTTTGTTTCAGGAGTGATATTTTAATGTTATTAGAATTAATAAAAGTGACAAAACAATTCCCCGGTGTTTTAGCTTTGGATAATATAGATTTTAAACTTAATCCTGGTGAAGTTCATGCCTTGTTAGGTGAAAATGGAGCTGGAAAAAGCACTCTGATAAAAATTATAGGAGGAGTAATAAAAGCTGATAAAGGAAAAATAATTTATAATGACGAAGAAATTTCTTTTTCAAATCCTTCAGAAGCAATAAATCGTGGAATCGCTACTATACATCAAGAATTAAATTTATTTGAGGATTTAACTGTAGCAGAAAATATTTTTATTGGAAATATAAATAAATTCTTTGTAAATAAAAAACAGTTAATTGATGAAGCTCAAAAAATTTTAACAGCTAATGATTTTAATATAAAAGCTGAAACAATTGTAAAAGATTTAAATACATCAGAAAAACAATTAGTATCAATAGCAAAAGCTTTATCCTTGAACTCAAAAATTATTATTATGGATGAACCAATAGCAGCTATAACTGAACATGAAACTAAAAATCTTTTTAAAATAATAAAAGAGTTAAAAAATAATGGAATAGGTATTATTTTTATTTCTCATAGATTAGAAGAAGTTTTTGAAATAGCCGATAAAGTTACTGTTTTAAGAGATGGGAAATATATTGGTAGTGGTTCTGTAGATAATTTTTCACAGGAAGATCTTATAAATATGATGGTTGGAAGAAAAATAGACGAGATGTTTCCTAAATATAATAAAATTGAAAATAAAGTAATTTTTTCTATAAAAAAACTTAAAGTGGGAAATGTAATTAGAGATGTTTCATTTGATGTAAAAGAAGGTGAAATCTTTGGAATAGCTGGATTAGTAGGATCTGGAAAATCCGAAATTCCTTTAGCCATTTATGGATATATACCAGCAAAATGGGAAAGTTTAATAATTAATAATAGAAAAATAAAAAAAATAGATAACCCTAACAAAGCCTTAGAATATGGTATAGCACTGGTTCCAGAAGATAGAAAAAGCATGGGATTGATATTAGAATTAGATATTATGAAAAATATAATAATCCAAAATATTAAATTAATTGAAAAGTATGGTATATTATTTTGGAAAAAAGCTAAAAAAATTGCAAAAGATGAAATTAAAAAGTACTCTATCAAAGCAACATCATACAAACAAAAAGCTGGAAATTTATCTGGAGGAAATCAGCAAAAGGTTGTATTATCCAAAGTTTTAAAAAGAAATCCAAAAGTGGTTTTTCTGGTTGAACCGACAAGGGGTATAGATGTTGGAGCAAAAGTAGAAGTCTATAATATAGTTAATAATTTAGCTAATTCAGGAAATGCTGTAATTTTTATATCTTCAGAATTACCTGAGATAGTAAGTTTGTGCGATAGAGTTATGGTTATGCATAGAGGTAAAAGTATGGGAATATTAGAACAAAAAAACATAAATCAGGAAAACATTTTAAAGTTAGCTACTGGAGTTGATATTTAATGAATGGAAAAATTATTTTGAAAAAAATGAAAGAATATCCAGCAATAGTTGGTTTTATAGGTATTTCAATATTTTTTTCAATTTTAAGTGATAGGTTCCTTACAATATCTAATATAATTAATGTCTTTAGACAGGTTTCTATTCAGGCGGTAATGGCTTTTGGTATGACTATGGTTATAATATCAGGAGGCATAGATCTATCTGTTGGATCTATTTTTGCACTATCTGCAGTTATAATGGCATCTGTTTTAAAAACTGGTTCTATCTTTTTAGGTATAATAACAGCATTAGTTATAGGCGCATTGATGGGATTTGTTAATGGATTTATTATAGCAAAAGGGAGAATCCAACCATTTATTGTAACACTAGCAACTATGGCTATTGGTAGAAGTTTAACATTAGTATATACTCAGGGAATGCCTATCTCAGGGTTTTCTTCAAGTTTTAGAGTTATAGGAAGAGGAGATTTTTTCGGAATACCTTATCCTATAATAATTATGTTAGGTACTTTTACTTTGATATGGTATATATCATCAAATACAAAATTAGGATTATATACATATGCAATTGGCGGAAATGAAATGGCAGCTAAACTTAGTGGGGTTAAAGTTGTTAAATATAAAATAGTTATATATATGATTAGTGGAATTTTATCAGCGCTAAGCGCTATACTTTTAACCGCCAGGCTTAATAGTGCCCAACCTACATTTGGAACAGGATATGAATTAGATGCTATTGCAGCTGTTGTTTTAGGAGGAGCGAGTTTAACCGGTGGAAAGGGTAGTGTCGTTGGCACTATTTTTGGAGCTCTAATAATGGGAATAATCAATAATGGACTTAATTTATTAAACGTATCTCCCTTTTACCAACAGGCTGTAAAGGGTATTGTTATATTAATTGCAATACTGTTGGAAAGGGAAGAAAAATAGGGGGTGTATGTATGAAAAAAACTGTATTATTTGTAACATTTATTATTTTATTTTCATTGATGGCATTTAGTATTAAAATCGGATTATCTCTTTCAACATTGAACAATCCATTTTTTGTTGAGTTAAGGAATGGAGCTTTACAAGAAGCAGTAAATCAAGGTGTGGATATAGTAGTTGTTGATGCCCAGGATAAATCGTATAAGCAACTAAATGATATCGAAGACCTTGTTCAACAAAGAGTTGATTTAATAATTATCAACCCTACTGACAGTGATGCTATAGTCGCTGCAGTTGAAGAAGCAAATGATGCAGGTATTCCTGTCATTACTGTCGACAGAGCAGCAAATGGTGGCAAGGTTATTTTGCATATTGCTTCTGATAATGTTGCTGGTGGTGCTATGGCAGCAAAATATATTGCAGAACTTTTAAATGGCAAAGGAAATGTAGTAGAATTGGAAGGTATTCCTGGTACTTCTGCTGCAAGAGATAGAGGTAAAGGCTTTGAAAATGAATTAAAAAAATATCCAAACTTAAAGCTTATAGCCAAACAAACGGCTAATTTCAATAGAGCAGAAGGATTAACTGTTATGGAAAATTTATTGCAAGCATATCCAGATATCGATGCAGTTTTTGCTCAAAATGATGAAATGGCATTAGGTGCAATAGAAGCAATTAAATCAGAAGGAAAATTAGGAAAAATTGTCGTTGTTGGTTTTGATGCTATCCCAGATGCTATTGCAGCTGTAAAAAATGGTGAAATGGCAGCAACTGTTGCTCAACAACCTTCTTTAATGGGGGAATTAGCAGTTAGAAAAGCTGTTGAATATTTAGAAACAAAGACTATTTACATACCAGTTAATTTAAAATTAGTAGTAAAATGAGCGAATTCAATTTAGAGAGAGGCAATCCAGAAAACAAAGTAAAAAATAAACCAGAGGAAAGAAAAGGGGACAAAAAAGTAGAAAATAAATATGAAAAGTGAAATAAAGACAAAAACAATCAATGAGAAATACAAATGAGAGTATATGCTTAAATTAAGTATTGTGTAAAAATATGTATATATCAAAGAAAGAAATACAAATAATGGAAAAAACTAAAAAGAACTAAAAAACTTAGACGCTTTAATTTTAATAAATTTGGCAGACTTAAAAATATAAATAAA
>NZ_LBFB01000034.1:0-13528 GCF_013363285.1 Marinitoga sp. 1154
TTATGTATTCTGTATATCTTTTTAGCAGTTCATTTAGTTTTAAATTTTTATTCTCATCTATATATTTATTTAAATCTTCTTCAAATTTTAGCATTTTATTTCTTTCTCCATTAGTTTGTGGTTTGAAATGATTGTATAATTTTTTATAATATAACGGTACTTTTACACAACATTTACCGTCACAATCATCTATTACCCCATTTAAATATAAAAACTTGATTCTATCATCGCTTATATCAAATTCAATGCTTTCTGGCTCAAATAATATTTTCATCATTAATTCTTTTTCTTTTTTCGCTTTTGATATTATATTTTCCATGTTTTTATCTATGTATTTCCTTATATAATCATATAATGTTTTTTCAAAATGTTTTTCTGTTATTATTTTTTCTCCTTTTGCTTTTTTCATTACTAAGTCATATGCAAGTCCATTGGTTAATCCTGGTTGTCCTGCTGCGTTATGCCTAATTCTTTTACTTTTTCTTCGAATATTTGTCCTGTTTCTTTTTCATGTTGTGAAAGTAAATCATATACTTGTTCTTTTGTAAAGTATGGCACTTCTAAGTGTTCTGCTATGTTGAACGGACTGGCGTTGTCTTCTAATATTCCGCTTAGATATCCTACGCTTATTAATATTACACTTCTGAGTTTATAGTCTTGTCTTGAATGATATATATCTCTTATTACATGTAAAAATTCATTCATTATATTTTTATCTAATCTTTCAAATTCATCTATCATCAATATTATTTCTTTTTTTGAATTTTTTATTTATATTTATTATATATTCGTCAAGATCACTTATTGCTGTTATTTTTTTTGGTTCAAATTCAATATTCATATTAAATCTAAAAAAATTCTTCACTTTTTTATTAAAATTTTTTATAAACATTTCTTCAGTTTTTATATTTCCAAAACTTTCAAAAGAAATAAATATTGGCAAATATTTATCTTTTGTTTTTTCAACTATATCATTTAACAATGTTGTTTTTCCACTTTGTCTCGGTGCTGATACTGTAAAGTATCTCCAATTTTCTATATGATCAAGTGCTTCTTTCATTATATCGGGTCGGTCAATATAATAACATGTCTTTTTATCAACGGGATCACTTGTACAGAATCTTCTCATGATTCACCTCCGGTGTTACACGCCTACGGCGGGTTATAGGTTAAAGATTTAATATTTTAAAATAAAAACATTTCAATATTTTCAAAGAAAATATTCATACTTCTGGTAAATATTAGGATAAAATCATTTTATTTTAAAAAATAAATTCTTAAAATATTTGCAAAGCAAATATTCACGCCTGCGCGGGTTATTAGGATAAAAATTTAATTTTAATTAAAAAAACTTTTGAGCTGTCGCTCTCCTCCGGTGTTACACGCCTACGGCGGGTTATAGGTTAAAGATTTAAGATTTTAAAATTAAAACTTTTCAATATTTTCAAAGAAAATATTCAACGCTTACAGCGGGTTTTAGGATTTAAAACTTTAGATTTTATATCTTTTCTATTATATAATCATCAATATTTCTTTTTTCAGAATTGATGTTTATCCCTATTATATATATTTCTTTTCCTTCATACTTTTCATAATATTTCTTTTCTTTTATTTGGTTTAGTGCATCAATTACACTTTTATCCACTTTTATTTCAAAAAGATATATCCTTTCATCAAAATCTATTACAAGGTCGCTTCGTCCTAAGTTTGTTAATTCTTCTGCTTTTACATTTTGGTAATTTTTTCATCGTTTCCACCTTCACAATTGAATTATATCACATTTCAGTAACTTCATTCCCAATCTATTCCCATTCCCTTTTGTATTCCAGCAATATATGAAAAAGATAATGCAGCAATTGTTGATACAACAACCAATGAACTCTTTGATTTAATCAACTAAATAAAAACCGGGGAATCCCCGGTTTTTGTTATTGGATTATTATTCATTAAAATCCAAAGGAACCAATTATTTTATTTTTTAGTTTTTTCAATGTATATTTTAATCAGCTATGATATTCATTTTCTCAATAAAATATTTAAACGATTTGTTTTTTTGAATTGCAATTTTAATAGAAAAATTTTTTAAAATTTCGATCATAAAAGTTATACGTGAATCAAATCTATCAGAAATCATATTATTAAACGATTCCTTTGTAATTTCATCAGTATTTTTAACTATGGGAATTTTCAATATTTTGCATTTTTCATTACTCAATCCAGCAAGATACCAACTTTCAATTTCTTTTATAACTATAAATATCTTATCTTCATCAATATTTTTCAACATATGCTTTATTTCAATTTTTTTGCTTGTTGTAGAAACTGTATTATCAATATCGTGAGCAAAAATATAATCTGCATTCATTTTTTTTATGCTTATAATAAAATTATTAACCTTTTCCTTTTTCATTTTTGCATATCTTATAATATTTATCGAATCATATTTCCCGGATAATTCAAGTTTTATAATATTGTCAAAAAATCTTTTATCATCCTCACCTTCAACAAAAATATATAATTGCTTAAAACTCATAAAATTACCCCCCGAGTAAATCCTGAATAAATAGTTCTTCAATTCCTATTTCATTTTCTAAAAATATTTTTACTTCTTCTTTATCAGCCGGTCTGGAGATTGTAGAAAATCCCTTATCATCACGAGAAACAAATAAAATACTATTTAAATCTGCATATTTTACTATTTCTGGATTATGGGTAGTAACAATAATTTGCTTCTTATGTGAAGCATCCTTCATCATTTCTACCATTTTTGAAATAAGATAAGGATGAATATTCCGTTCTGGTTCTTCAATAATAGTTAAGTTTTTTTTCTCAAAATATAAGGTTATAATTAGAGCTATTATATTTATAGTTCCATCAGAGATCAAAGATGCAGGTATATAATTATTTTTAAAATACTTTTCTTCTAATTTAAAAAGCAGAGATTTGTCTGCTAATTTTTCTACGTCAAGATTAGATATAAATGGCAAAATATCTTTTACAAGATTAAAAAGCTTCTTTTTTTTATTTATATTTTTTATAATATTATTGAGAATGATTGATAAGTTACTTCCATCCTCCTCTAATTCGGCTTTTCCTGTAATTGGAATAGCTTTTTTTGGCAGTTTTGGATCAAAATCATAAATCGAAATATCTCCAAAACCTTCTATCAAAGGAAATGGAATAATAAAATAAGGAGTATTAATCAAAAGAATATTATTAGATAACTTTTCTTTTATAAAAAATTGTGGATATATACTATCTTCTTTTATAGGAATATCATCAGGACGTTCAAGGTTTATTTTTATTTTACCATTATTTTCTCTTGAAATAATGAGTTTTCCCTCACCAAGAAATTTATCTTCTTTCAGTTTTTTACTCTTTTCTTCAGATCTAAAAAATTTAAGTTTTTGAATCAATTTATCTTTCACAATTTTATATCTTGAACTTCTTTTGTAAAACTCTAATTCAAATTCATAAAATATTTCATGAATTTTTATTAAGAAAAATTCATCATTGATATTTTCAATAAAAACTCTCTCTTTATCAAAAGAAAACACAGATTCTATAGATAAATTTTCAGCTGAACCAACATTTATATTTCTAATATATTCAACATCACCTTGTATGGAAATGGCGTTATCTAACCCCAACTTTGCGATATCTCTTAAAAATTCAAAAATATGAATGAAATTGGATTTTCCAGCAGCATTCGCACCTATTAATACATTGAAATTTTTGAGTTCAACTTCTAATTCATTAAAACTTTTAAAATTTTTAACCTTTAATTTTTTTATTTTCATTTTCTTTTCCTCCAAATAATTATGAATCTTACGCAAATAAAAACTTTCCCGACTTGTTTATTTCAAATAACTTTTCTGCTATTTCTATAATTATTTCTTTTTTCAAAAGGTTAAACTTTTTGACCTTTTTATTATTGAGTCAATTTTTTATAACTTTTGTTTTACATATTATAATTTTATCATAAATTCCTCCATTTGTATAGGTATCCAAAATATCCAACAAAATTTTAATCTATATTAATATACTAAAACAAATGCATTGAAAAGATGGTAGATATCAAAACTAGAAACATTCTTATTTATTTTAGTCAAACTCGGTATACCCACCTATTTGGAGTAAGACCATATAAGAATTTTATTTTTTTACTTTTCTTTTGATTCTTTCTGTTCTTATTTGATAAAAATGATTAAAAATGTTAATATAAAATATTTTGAACCAATAATATAGAACAATATAATAAAAACCTATAGGATACATTATATTTAATAAAAGAACTTCAAGTTTTATCGGAAAGAGCCTCCGTTCACTTGAAAAATACATTTTAACCAATTTAGATTGAGTCTTCAACTTCTCCAGCTCTTTATAACTTCAGGATCATGACTTAATGGTAATGGGTCAGCATCAAAAATTTTAACTATTTCGGGAATAATAAAAGCTTCTCCTAAAACTAATGCATTTTGTTTTTCTAACACAGGAACAATATCCAATAAATTTTTATTACTCACGCCAACTATTTTAGAAACTACTTCCAAATCATTTTTATTTGTAATTCTATGAATAATATAAGAATTACACTGAGAAATTATCGTTTTTGATAATTCTGATGGTCGCTGGCTGGAAATTATTAAGCTTATTCCAAATTTTCTTCCTTCTCTTGCCAATCTTTCAATATAATAACTTCCTAATTTATAATCATTTTTATCATCTTCATTAATATATCTATGGGCTTCTTCAAATAACAAAACTATATTCTTATAATCCTTATTTTCAACCTTTAATTTATATAATATCTTACTAAAAAGAAAAACAATAATATCCAATTCATCCTTATCAAAATCTGCCTCTATAATAAAAATTTCATTTTCATTATCTTCCATAATTTTTTCAATTATGTTTTTCTTTTCAGGTTCATACTCTAAAATTTTAAAAATTACTTCATCTTCTACTATTCTCTCTATTCTATATAATAATGTACCCATCCAACCATCCCAACGATTTTTCATATATTCATCTATTTTATCATTATCTTTTTTTGATCTATTCTTTGTTATTTCATCAATTTCATTAGATATTTTTTCAAAATAAAAAGATTTTCCTTCATTTGTTTTTTTTCTCAAATTTTCTATAGCCTCTTTCAAAACAGGGGCTTGCACACCAGGACTTGCATCCAAAAATTTATAATATTCTGTATAACTTAAATAATAATGTGGTAACTTTATTTCTTCTTTAGAAATTTTTCTAATTTTAAAATTATTGCCTTTAAATGCATTTTCATATTCATTATTAGAATCAAATATTATTATTTTAGGTGAAATGTTTTTATTATTATCTTTAACATTTAATCTTCCTTTTTTTAATCCTTGAATAATCGAAACTATAGTACATGTTTTTCCTGTTCCTGTATTTCCAAATACTCCTAAATGCTTTCCAAATAGAATATCTGGATCACATTTAACAGTTACAGAAGAATTATTAAAACTATTACCTATTTCAAGATAATTTTTTGTTTTCTTGGAAAATAGTTCCTTTTCTAGCTTTTCGGGCAAAGAATACACCTTAATTCCAATAAGTGGAAATGTATTTATTCCTGTATCAAAGCTATTTATATATTCATCATATATTCCCATTAAAAGGATTTCTAAAATATACTTATTTTTATCATAATGCTCCAAAGTATTTCCTTTAAAAAGATTTTTATCTGAAATCTTTATTATTCTACCTATAATTTTTTTGTTATTTGGTAATTTTGAAAATACTAATTTATTTAGAGAAATGGGAAAAATACTATTTCCATAGTTATTCTGTAGTTTATTTATTTTAGAATTTTCTGTAACTTCCACTAAAATTTTCATACCTGATATCTCAACAATTTTCCCTATTTCTACAGCTATATCAAGCATTTTTATCTCCTTCTTTTAATTTCTTTAGTGTATTAATAAAAATCTCTTCAAAATTATTTTCTGTATAATATGGAATCAAATACTCAACAATATACTCAAACCTACCTAATATTGGACCACTAAAAATAGTAATTCTTGAATCTTCACGACTTAAATCAAATAACTTCTCTAAGAATTCTGGTATATTTTTATCTCCTTTTTTAGCATAAGAAAACACTACAAGGTTAAAATCTGGATTCGATAATGCATTAGCAATTATATCATTAACATGAACATCCAAAAAACTGTATCCCATAACTATTAATGTAGAATTTTTTCTATTTATATAATTTACAAATGCTCTAAATAATTCGCTATATGGTAAATCTAAAGATTGTTTTATTTTCGTTTGAATTGGATAAATTATATAATCAGTTTTTTCTATATTTAACTTTCCATTTTTGAATAGAGGTTGTCTTTCAACAATGCCATAAGGTGCAGCCATTTCATCTTCTATCCATGTAAGAGAACCATGTAACTTAAATAAATTTACTGATGTATTAAAAGTTTTGATTCCGTCAGAGTTTTTTAAATAATAATTCAAATTATAAAAGGAAGGATTGAACTTTCTTATGGTAAAACCATGAAAACCATTATTAACTATGATTCCTAACTCCTCTGCACTTTTTTCAATTAATAAATCATAATTCAGCGTAAAAATATTTGCTCTATTCAAATGCCCTTCTCTTGAAACTATTCTTTTTAAAAACATTTTATGATATGCATTTTTTTGATAATCTATAGTTTCAACATAATCTTTTATAAATTGTTTTTTATAATCTTTTATGAGATTATCTACTTCATCAGAGACATCTTTCTCTTCTTTAATTATTCTATAATAGTTTCTAATCTGCAATAAATTATCAAGTACTTCTTCAGGTCTTTTGTTTTTTAATTTCTTCACCGCTTCTTTTATTTCAGAATCACCTTCATCATTTTCATTATCCTCTAATATTTTGATTAAGTTGTTATTACTTTTTTCATTAATCGTTTCAGAACCAGCATATCTAGAACAACCATTTCCTATTAAAAAATTCAAATTTTCGCTTAATAAAAATTTTGATATTATGTCATTTCTTATAGACTCAGTTTTTCTCTTGAAAATCTCCCTTAATTTATCCAAATCTATTTCATAATATATCTTTTTATCATCAGCTTTGCTTTCTTTTTCTTTAAAACTAAAATAACTTTTATCTAAAAACACTTTATTTACCAATTTCTCCTCAAGTCCATATTTCTCAATATATTCAACTAATTCAGAAGATAAATCAGAAACGTTAGGAGAATTTTCACTATCAATTTCAAAAATTTCTTTTAATTCATTACTAGTAAATTTAATAGAACAATCTTTCGTATCATAAATATATTCCATAAATATCCACCTCTTATATTATTTCCATTATCACTTTTGAAACAACAGGATCTTCTGTAATAATCAATGGTATTGCGTTATTTTGAAGCATTTTCCTCAAAGTTTCCAAAATTTTTTTTAATAACTTCTTCATTTTGAGAGCTACAATCATATACTATTACATGATTTCCAAAATGTTCGGTATAAAATGCTCCCTGTCCAACAGAATGAAAAATTCTTATCATTATCACCCTTTTATTTTTTTATTTCAAAAAAACTCCTTGGTAACTTTTCGATGTCTACTTTTGATGATTAAATCCATTCAACGACCTTCCTTATATTTACACTTAGAAATTTCATTTCTAAGTGTTTGAAAAATTTTTGGTAATCTTCTTAAAGAATTAATTGCTTCATTATATATTTTTATATTATATGCATTTCCACCAAAATCACGAATTCTTACTTTTTTATTCTTTTCAATATATTGAATATGTATATGATTCCTATAATCACGCAATCTATCAAGAACATTATAAAAATTTTCATCTATTAAATTCGCATCTAATAAAAAATCCATACATTCTTTAAAAAGAGGAAACCCTTCTTTTTTCCTAATTTTATTAGCCTTCTTATTTAACCCTTTTTTATTTTTTATTGAAATTGCAATATTGGAATTTCAACTTGAGAAATTTTTGCAATTGGAATAACAATTATTAACCACTTTTTCCAGCATTGCAGAGAGATAAGCCTCTATTACTGTAGTTACACTTATAATGGCATTTTTTCTAAAAATACTTCCAATCGATAAACCATCATTTCCAAAATTTGTTCGATTAAGTATATAATTAAGAAAATCAGTATATTGAATTGCATATGCAACATTTCTTGCTAAATTTTTATCATCAAATAAATCCAATTTATATTTAGAATAAATAGTATCTATTTTTCTGAAATAACCTCTTGGAAATTTTATTTTTTTAGGGATAGGAACAATATCTTCAGGTGGATTAAACTCTTCTTTTTTAATAATCTCTTCAAGTTCCTGAAGATTTTTTTCTATTTCATCTATTTTATTAATTATCAAACTTTCATTTTTAAAATTTTTTCCCATCCTAAAACCCCCATATTCTTATAATATTATTTTTTATTTTAGAGAGATTACAATATAATTATACCATTTTTGTACTGTTTTTTTTACAAAATATAATTTCTTTACTTTTTTTATAATTTAATTAATATATCACCTTATATATTAAAAATTTAACTTTTTCACAATGAAATTTTTCCATGTTACCCTTCAGTAACTTCATTTCCAATCTATTCCACAACTATTTCCCTGCAAGAACAATAAGATATACTACAATCGTCAGCGCTGACAGAGAAAAAATACGAAGTATTTTTTAATGTTTTATTTTTAAGTTTTTTTAAATCTAAAATATCTTATCCTATTACCGCGTAAGCGTGTAAAATCCCCACTGGAGGTGAGTTCTGATGGCAACTAAAATTAGTTTAGGTGACAAAGCAAGAATTTCTTTTGATTACGGAGTGGATGCAGATGGAAAACAAATTGTAAAAAGAAAATCATTCAAAATTATCGCTGGAGCAACTGATGATCAAATATACACTGCTGCTAACAACTTTGCTTCATTGTGTGAAAAATCATTGCTCGAAATTGAAAAAATTGAAAATTATGAACTCCAGGCTTAACACAACCTTTATCGTCTGAAATCTAAACATATTCATTAAGCAGATTAATTTAATATGGATGCTAATTTATCAGCATCAACGCAAGACGCGTAGTCTAAAAATCAGCAAAAATGAATATTTATACAACGACAAACTTCGTTTGTCAGTTGTGAAAAAGTGAAACTTTTTTAAAAATTATATTTTTAATTTTTTTTGATTTTAAATCTTTATCCTATAACCCGCCGTAGGCGTGAATATTTTCTTTGAAAATATTAAAATATTTTTATTTTTAAATCTTAAATCTTTATCCTATTGACCGCTGCAAGCGTGTAATACCGGAGGTGAGACTATGGCAAAAAAACTTAGAATGTCTTTTGTAAATAGTGTAGATGGAAAAAGAAAAACAATATATTTAAATGATCCAAGAGCAGATTTAACAGACACAGAAGTACAAAACGCAATGGATTCATTTGTTGGAGTATTTGTTCCGTCCACGTATGAAAAAGATAATGCAACAATTGTTGATACAACAACCAATGAACTCTTTGATTTGATTCAGTAACAAAAACCGGGGGAAACCCCGGTTTTAAATTAAATTATTACGATGTCCAAAAAATAAAGTCGCTCAAACCTTGATTGTTAATCCTCAAAAATAGCTCATTCTCGCCGGTCGTATCAGACTCACGTCCATGTTCGGTATTTTGCATCCGTGCAAAATTGACCGGCTTCATTTTACGCTTAGATTTTTTATAAAAAATCTAAGGTAAATAGGTTTTTTATATTTTATAGAAAATAAAAATTTAAACCAATACCCGCGGTAGCGTGTATGGACAATCTGCGAGTTTTCGCTTGCTTTACTAATTGGACACACTATTAAATTATGAAAAATTTTAATCCTATAACTCGCTGTAAGCGTGAATATTTTCTTTGAAAATATTGAAATGTTTTTATTTTAAAATCTAAAATTTTTTATCCTATAACCCGCCGTAGGCGTGCAATACTGGAGGTATGAATATGTGGGACTTCTTAAAAATATTATTATTAAACATAATGGACCAATTCTTTAAAATGCTAACAGAAATTTCAAAAGAAGATAAAACAGAAGAAAAAATAAAAGAACTAAAAGAATTACAAGAAAATTTCAACAAAGAATTAAACAAACAAATCCAATTATTATCAGCAGAAATTGATGAAAAATTCGAAGAAATAAAAGACGAAATTGAAGAAAATTAAACATATTATTCAAAAACGTTTTATCAAAACTTAAAAACAAAACCTTTACTTTAGCACTATTTTGTAGTATAATGTAATAGTATGATAAAAGTTCTGTAGGTTAAAATGCTATAAAAATATCCACATAATCCAAAAAACAAAAGGGGGATGGTAATCATGGGGTTAATCACAATCCCGTACTTTTGCAGGAAGTATGATTTTCATGAAGCGGATGTTTTAAGAAACATTGTAAAATTTCTCAGAATCCAGCCAGTAACAGGAAATTTAGAAACAAGAGGTATGCGATTTTATAGAGAAAAAGATCTGCTTTTTGTCTATGATCAATTAATTAAAATGGCTGAAATTAAAAAAACGGATTTTGAGGAGGTCTAACTAAGCTAGTGCGAAAGCACTGGCTTAACTTTTATTATATCAAAATTTCATTGTGAAATCAAATGAATCTTACTTCTTAGCAAGAAATTAATTTCAAAAAATTATATTAAATCTTACCTTCTAATACTTCATTAATCATTTCACACAAAATACTTTCACCTGCTAAAAATGCTTTTAGCTCCCTTTCTCATCTGTAAATCGTCATCTAATTTTCTTTTCTAAATTATAATCGAGTAAAGAAAAGAAATTTGCCAAAAAACTATTATCATCACCTATTACAATTTCTGATATTTTTTTTAAAGTATCTATTTCCAATATATTATTAAGTTCATTATTTTTATCTTTCAAAATTTTATCAACAGATGGAAAAGGTTTATTATCTTTAATAAATCCTTTTATCTTATTAGACAAATCAAAAGTTGTCAAACCTCCAGCATTTCTCGAAAAACCAGCTCCCAGAAAAATAATAGTTTCAGACAATCTAACCTCACTGGTAAAACTCATTTAAATTACTCCTATCCATTCGATTTCAAATAATGGTTACTTAATTCCAGCACTAAAAAACCCTTAAAAGTAGAAGCTCTGAAATAAAAAGATTAATAGCATGTGTTAAATTTTATCAAATAAAACATTAGTTGTACATCTTTAACTTTTTTTATTGATGTTAATCTGGATGTGTTTTCTTTTGAACTCTTTTCATTGCGTTTTAAGCACGCCAGTGCAAATTCACCAGGTTATATTTTATTTCTTCAAAATTTTCTTAGTTAATTCCAAAAATTCTTTCCTATAAAATACAAAAACTAAAAGACTTACTCCTATTCCAAAAACAATAGTTCCTTTTAATAAATCTAAATAAAGAGTTGAAATAAAAAATAATGGCAAGTATAAACTTAAAAACATTATTTCCTTTTTATTAGTTTCTAACCCCTTGAAATCTTTTGATGAATAAAAAAACCAAACATAAAATCCTATTGTTGTAGCAAAGGCAATAGATTGACTATTTTTATTTATAACAACTGCTATTACATTTAAAATAAAAGAAATTATGACCATTAAAAATACTGTCCAAAAATATTTCCTTTCCTGTTTATTTACTTTGTATAAATTAACATATAATGCATTTATTACAGCTATTGCCGGAAAACCAGCAAATAATATGGCAATTACATCTAAAGAAGGAATATATCTTTTCAAGAGTATGTTTACAATAAATCCTAAAACAAAATATCCAAAAGAAAATATTGCTCCTATTATTATCATATAATTTTTTATCTTTTTTATTTGTTCTTCCCTATACCCTCTTGCGAGATAAGGATAAAAAGTTAAAGTTACTGAAAATATCATCATATTTATAATCCCCATCATTGATATTGCAAAAGAATAATAAGCAAAATCTTTTATTGATAATAAAAATTTTACAAACCATCTATCTAATGAATAAACAAACATCGAAGATAGATTACCTAACATTACAAAAATACCTGTCACAAATAATCTTTTTATTTCTTTTTTATCTTTTTCTATTTTAACATTTTTTATACCTATAACCCTATTATATTGTATTTCAAATATTAAAAATAATATATATATTGCTATTAAATTAGCTAAAATAAATGGAGTATATTTATTTACTTTGAAAATAAATATAATTGATAAATTAAAAATTAAAATCAATAATGGAAATGCAACTTTTACTTTTGCATATAATGATAACTCTCCTAATGCCTGATATAAAAAACTAAAAAATGTTTGCATATTTATTGGAATTATTGATAAAGAAAAAGCTATTAAAATAAAATCTTTAAAAACCATACCCACAACAAGAAAAAGAAAAGTAATTACAGTTTGAAAAATCAAAAGAAAATTATGCTCATATTTTAATAAATGGAAATTTATGTTTTCTTTATTTTTACCGCCATATTTTACATATATTCCATCAATAAACCCAAAATGCAAGATTCCAATATAGCCTATATATAATGTATATGTTTTTAAAAAAGCATATTGATCTAATCCCAAAAACGCTGGAACAAAAAATCCATTCACTATTCCTACTAAAACTTGAACGAGATTAGCTCCAAATACTTTGGCTAAATCTTTTTTTAGATTCATTTATTCATCCCCAATTTTCATAAAAAATGGTTTTTACGCCATTTTTAATTAATATATTTTTGTAAACAGTTATAAATTCACTATTACCACAAATATAATAGTCATAATTACTACTTTCAATACTTAGAACATCTCCTTCTTCAATTCTTTTATTGAATGCGTTGTTTGATTTTTCCCTTGTTACAAATTTTTTCAAAACTACATTTTCGGGAATAGAATAATAATTATCTATTAATTCTTTTTCTATTTTAACAGAGTGGAATAAATAATTTTGTGATTTTATATTTTCTTTTATTATATAATCCATATAACTCAAAAACGGGGAAATTCCAGAACCAGCAGCTATTAACACTTTATTTTTACTATTATTTAAGAAGAAATCGCCAAATGGATATCTAATATAAAATCCTTTTCCTATTTCCATTTCATTAAATATTCTTGTTGTATAAGAACCTAATTTTCTAACTAAAATTTTTGCTTTCTTATTTCCATAACTTGCAAATGAAAATGGTCTTGAATTACCCCAATCAGAGTTGAATTTATCTGAATCTAAATTCAAATGCAAAAACATTCCAGGTTCCCATGGCATATATTTATCTATTTCAAATTCAAATAATTTTAAGGTTTCCGATATTTCAATAACATCTGTTATTATACATTTTGATGTAATTATCATAATCACAACTCCTCAAAAAACTTTTCAAATGTATTTATTATATAATTAATCATTTCATTTGTAATACCAGGATATACACCTATAAAAAATGTATTATTCATTATAATATCAGTATTTTTTAACTCATTATGAATTTTA
>NZ_LBFB01000035.1:0-13064 GCF_013363285.1 Marinitoga sp. 1154
GTAAAGGTGATTCATATCGACTAAAAGAAAAAATGGATTTTTTTGCTAATTCTGTTTCTAATTCTTAATCCCTTTTTTGTACATTTTTATTTTCCCTTTTTTTAACATTCTTGTAGTTGTTTTTACATTTTTGAAAGAATTTTAATATTGAAAATGGATTATATACGTAATGTTCTCCATCATTTGTAATTCTGTATTACTATTGGTAATTTTTTCATCTAATCGCCTCCAAACATAAAAAAATAATTTTTTCTTTATCATTATTTATATAAATTTTATGTTCTAAAAACAGCCGTAATTAACAGTTATTTTATATGCCATCTTATAATTCTTTAATTTATTCTTCATCTCTTAATTTTAAAATATAAAAACTACCTTTGGTCTTTCCTATTTTTTCCAAAACACCTTTTTTAGTTAAATTTTTAAGAATTTCTCTTGCTCTTGCTGATTTTACATTTAATATATTTTCTACAATTTTCAAGTTAATTTTCTTATTTTTAATCACAAAATTATAAACTATTTCTTCCTGGTTTGTTAAATCTATTTTTTCGCTGGTTTTTCGCTGGTTTTTCGCTGGTTTTTCGCTGGTTTTTCGCTGGTTTTTCGCTGGTTTTTCGCTACTACTTAATGTTTTTTTGCTTCTTTTAATTTTCGGTCTATAAAAAATAACACTTACAAAATTGCCACTCTCTTTTATTTCAAATTTAATATTCTTTTCTCTACATAACTTTTTAATTTTCTCAATACCACTACCCCATGTTTCTACATACTTTAATTCTCTAAAGAGATTTGCCAAAATTTTATTTCTTATTTCACTTCTACCATTCATAACTTCTTCTATTGTTAATCCATTTGGAAACCCACCAGGTGAAACAATTTCAACAATATCATCATAAACCGCAATTTTAATATCACTATTTCTTAAATAATTTCTATGAATTACTGCATTTATTAAAACCTCTCTAAGAGCTAAAATTGGAATTTCAAAATCTTCTTTTAATTGCAAGCCCTTAACTTCTGCATTTAAATTAAGATGATTCTGTAAAAATTTAATTGAATTTTCTAGATTATAAAATAAACTTTTATCAAACTCTTTTTTATCTATAAAAATTTCTTTTGTAACGCCTTTAAATCTTGCACATTTTATCATTGTATTATCAAATTTACCAAGTGCAATTAAAAGGGCATTTGTTGGTAAATCCTTACCATTTACTTTTTTTATAAGTTTTAAATTTCTTAATTTATCGTAATCACATTTTTTACCTATCTTTTTAAATTCATCATAAATTATATTTAAATCAATATCTTTAATATCAATTTCAAAATTTATTTCTTCATCAAAACTTTTATTAAATCTCTGTCTTTGAAGTTCGACTATCATTTCTTCATCTGCAACCCTATTTGTTGAACCTATTCTTACATAGGTTCCTTTTAATTTCCCTTTACTCTTAAGATAATAAGGAAGTAATGAACCACGAAAAATTTCTATAACCAAAACAACTTTTCCTTCAATATTTTGAGCATAAATTTCTGGTAAAATTGTCGGATAACATAAATCATTTATAATTGAAGAAATTTTTTCTTCATATTCAAATATTTTATCTTCTTCAATTCCAATTATTTCTTTATTATCCTTAACTCCAATTATTAATTTACCCCCACTCGTATTACTAAAAGCTACAACTGTTTTAGCAATAGCTTCATTTGATGGAATTTTTTCTTTTAATTCAAGTTTTTTGTTTTCGCCTTTTCTTATTTCATATAAAATCATTTTTTCACATCCCTTTATCTTATGACAACAAATATGAACAATTCAAAATCTTTTAATTTATTTATATTAGTTTTTTAAATGTTCGCCCATATATCCAACTTTAGTTTCAACAACACCATTTAATTTTTTTAATAAATGTTCAATTCCCAAAAATACCCTGCAGCAAAATATATTTTTTCATTATTTCCCATTTTATCAACTCCTCATTTTACAAATTTATTTGTCAATTTATAATAAATATTTTTACCTGAACTATTTAATCACTTCAAATTTTAATTTATATTTTCTATATTTATTATAACATATATTTATATACGGTTTTTATTTCAATATAATCACAAAAAATAATTCCACCTTCAATTTAAATATGTTATAATCAAAATGTGGAGGTGAGAATATGAAGAAATGTGGAAGAGATGTTTTAAAGTCAAATTGGAAAGATTTAGAGGTTGAGATTCCTGATAGAAAAAAAGGGATTTCTATTCCGCCGTATATTAAACCTTTTGACGAAAATGGAGAATTTATTGATTTAACCCCTATTGAAAAAATTAATTTAGGTAATGTTGATTTAAAAGAAGTTCTTAATAATAGGATGAGTAGAAGAAATTTTTCTGATATACCATTGTCTTTAGAAGAATTATCATACTTATTATATTATACCCAAGGGATACGAAATATAGTAAAAAATAAGGTTACTTTCAGAACAGTTCCATCTGCTGGTGCTACTCATCCTTTGGAAACATATTTGTTGATTTTTAATGTTGAAGGTATTGAAAAAGGATTATATAGATATATACCAACTGTCGATAAATTACAATTATTAAAAAAAAGAGATTTTTCAAAAGAAGTTATTGAAGCAACATTAGGACAAATATTTGTTGGAAATAGTGCTGTAGTTTTTATCTGGAGTGCCATTCCTTATAGAACTGAATGGAAATACTCATTTGAAGCTCATAAGACTATTGCTATTGATGCTGGGCATGTTTGTCAAAACCTTTATTTAACGGCAGAATCCATAAATTGTGGGACTTGTGCAGTTGCAGCTTATGATCAGGAAAAGATGGATAATTTAATTGGTGTTGATGGTGAAGAAGAATTTGTAGTTTATTTAGCACCAATTGGAAAAGTAAAATAATTTTACTTAAAAAGCTCCAGTAAAACTGGAGCTTTATCTTTTTAAATTAATTCTACTATTTTGTTTATTCTTTCAATGAAAAAATCTCTATCTGGCGGAGTGAATATTTCCTGAGGATATAAATATATGTATGCAAATATTTTATCTATTGGGTCAATAACTAGTTTTATATTTGTTCCGTTTATGTAATCCACAATTTCTTTTAATAATTTAATTGATGTTTTATTATCGGTATTTATCTTAAATTTCCATGTTTCTATTTTTTCGCCTTTTATTTCAAGTGTTTCCATTTCAAATTTTTCCACAAAATCACTCCTTTAATATTTTATATACAGAGTCTATATTATTTTTAAATGTTGCTATTATTTCTCCTTTTGAAAGGTCAAAATCTTTTTGGGATATTCCATATATCTCTAATCCAGCTTCTTCTGCAATTAATACGCCTGCTGCTAAATCCCATGGTCCTAATCCATATTCCCAGTAACCGTCTATTTTTCCTTCAGCTAATAAACATAATTCTCCAGCTGCACTTCCTAAAATTCTTACTTCGTGAATATATTTATGAACTTTTTCTATAGCCTCATATGCATTTTTGAATAACTCAGGTTCATATGGCCATCCAGTAACAAAAATTGATTCTGATAAATCTTTTTCTTCATTTCTATATAACTTCAAACCATTTAGATAAGCCCCTTTTCTTGTTTCAGCATAATATAATTTATCATTTTCAGGCAAATACACTACCCCATAATTTATTTTTCCTTCATCTATCATAGCGATTGATATTGAATAAAAATCCATTCCATGAACATAATTTAATGTTCCATCTAAAGGGTCTATTACAAATACTTTTTTTCCATGTTTAAGTATTCTTTTATCGCCATTCCAATTTTCTTCTGCAAGTATTATGGCTTCTGGTATTTCATTCATTATTGTATCTATTATAAGTTTTTGAGATTCTAAATCAGCTTCGCTTACTAAGTCAGATGATGATTTTTTTGTTCGAATATTTTTTAAATTCTTTTTTTTCATTAATAATATATCCCCAGCATTTTTTGCAGCTTTTATCATTACCTGCAAAATGTCCATTTTTATCACCCCGATATGAATATTTTAGTTTTTATTTTTTGTGAATATATATGAGCTAATCTTGTTGGTTCTGGTATTTTGTATTTTGTTGTATATTGTAAAGTTATATTTTTAGTTTCTTCCAGTGTTATATAATTACCTGGAGAAACAAAAACAGGTTTTACATTATCTCTTGTTCGCAGTACAATTCCTATTTTGCTTTTTTCTCTGTCAAATAAATATGATGAACATCCTTTTTCAAAACATGGTTCAATATAACTTCCAAATAATCTTGATTTTGCTACTCCTATTGTTGGAATATTTATGAAAAACGATGCATGTGTTGCTATTCCCATTTTTCTTGGATGAGCTATTCCCTGACCGTCAAAAAATACTAAATCAGGTTTTGTTTTTAATTTTTTCCATGCTTCTATAAAAATTGGCAATTCTCTAAAAGCTAATAAACCTGGAATATAAGGAAATTCAACTTTCTGATAATGATAAACCATTTCTATTTCTTTAAAATCTCTATTTATCACTATTATTATAGCTATTCCATAATCTTTAAAAAAAGACAGATCTACTCCTGCTACAATTTCTGGAGTTTTAGTCAACTTTTTTAAATTTATTTTTTTTGATAGATTTTTTTGAATTTCAATACATTTTTTTATTTCAATGTTTTTAAATTCATGTATATTATTTATGTTCATTTTTCTATTAATGCAACAGCATATGCCTCAATTCCTTCATTTTTTCCGCCAATTCCCAGACCATTACCGGATTTTCCTTTTATATTAATTTGTGTTTCATCAATATTCATTATTTTTGAAAGTGTTTTCTTTATTATATTTTTATATGGATTTAATTTGATGTATGATGTAACAATTGTGGTATCGATATTTATAATTTTAATCTTATGTAATTTTTTCATAACTTTTTCCAGTAGTATTTTACTATCGATATTTTTATATTCTTCAATTTCAGGAAATAATTCACCTATGTTTTCCATACCACAAGCTCCTAATAAAGCATCGATAATTGCATGGATAAGGACATCTCCATCAGAATGCCCTTTTAATCCTTTTTCTGATGGAAGTTCAATGCCACCTATATATAATTTTTTATTTTCTTCAAACGGGTGTGCATCATATCCAAATCCAATCCTCATTATTTTAACCTCACAGGCATAACAATATACATATATGAATCGTCGCCAACAGGTTTTATCATTGTTTGAGAACTCTCACTTGTTATATTAAATTCAACTTCGGAAGTACCTATATGGTCAATAGCTTCTCTTAAATATTTAGGTGAATATGCAATTAATATATCTTCTCCTTCTTTATCTATTTCAAGTTCTTCTACTGCCAATCCAACTTCAGGAGATTTGGCTGTTAATTCCATTATGTCATCTTTTATTTCCATTTTTACCTGATCATTTTTTGCAGCTATTGAAACTCTTTTCAAAACCTTTAAAAATAAATCAGTTGAAGTTATTACTTTTGTTTTAAATGCCTGAGGAATTATTCTTACATAATCAGGAAATGTTGCATCTACAACATTTAATATGATTTCTATTTTGTCATCATCTAAGAAGAATAATACACGGGCACCGTCAAAAAACAAATCTACATTTTCTGTTTTAGAACCTCTTAAAACGTTTAATAATTCTTCCATACTTTTTAAGGATAATAAAAATGATGGTGGAGTATTAACTATATCCATAGATAATTCTGCTAAAGCCAGTCTATAACCATCTGCTGCAACTAAGGTTAAATAACCGCCTTCTCTGAAATCCCAATATATTCCATTTAAATTTCTCGAAACATTTTCAGAATCTCGTAGAGCACAGAATATTACTTTTTCTATCATCGATAATAATTTTTGCCTTTCAAATGTTATTATCCCTTCTTCTGCTTTATTTGGAACAATTTCTGGAAATTCTTCAGGATCCATTGTTGGTAATAAAAATTCAGATTTACCTGCCATTACTTTTATATTTTTATTTTCGAGATATATATCAACAGTTTCAAAACTTAAATTTTTTATTATATCCATAAAATATGTTGCTTCTACTACAAAATCTGGTTTAATATTATCCTTTGATGAGTCTTCAGATAATTCTGGAAATAATGTTTCTTCATTATTTTCAACGGAATCTTCTGTTTTTTCTTCTTGAATTGTAGTTTCATCATCTATTTCGCTATCAACTTCTTTTTTTTCTGGTTCGAATAAATCATCAGTAATTTTTTCAACCTGTTCAAATATTATATTTTTTATTACGCCATGAAATGCTGTTTGTAAATCAGTAGCATAGAGATGTAAATCATTATTTTTTACTGAAAATTTAAATCCAGAAAGAATAGGATTTGTTGTTTTTTTCGCCACAGCTTTGGATGCCATATCCATTAATGAATTTAATTTGCTTCTTTCTATTTGCAATTTATAAATCATATTAGAACCTCCCTATTTTATATTTTTCTTATTATAATCTATTTTACAACAAAAACGATAGAAAAATCAAGTTTTTAACAAAATTAGAGTATAATATATATGATAAATTATTATCTGGAGTGATTTTATGGATTTTATGAAATTGAGTATTTTATTTTTTATGATGATTGGAACTATATATATTTTTTATTTTAATGATGATATAGATTATAATAAAATTTATAATCAGATAGAGAATTACAAAAAAACACATATAATAAAAAATAACATAAAAAAAGGAGGTATTTTAATGTCTAAAGAACGTCCGGTGATTTTAGGTCATAGGGGATATAGGGCTAAATTCCCTGAAAATACTATATTAGCTTATAAGAAAGCTATAGAGTTTGGTGCTGATGGTGTGGAATTAGATGTACAGCTTTCAAAGGATGGGGCACTAATTATTCATCATGATGATAATTTTAAGAAGATTACCGGTAATACAATGAAAATTAACGATCTAACATCAAAGGAAATAAAAAAAATTAAAATTAATGGAGAAAGTATTCCAACTCTTGAAGAAGTTTTTATAAAACTTCCAGAATACGCGTATATTAATGTTGAAATAAAAGATGTTAAGGCAACTGAAATGGCATATAATACTGTAAAAAGTTTTAATGCTTTAGATAGGGTTTTATTTTCTTCATTTAATATAGAGGCTTTAAGAATTTTAAGAAAATTGGATGAAAATGTTGATTTAGGGCTTTTGATTGAAAAAAAGGAAATGATAGAAAAGATTATACCTTTACATGAAGAATTGAATTTTTATTCTATTAATTTACCAGTAGAAGGTATTGAAATGCTCGGGCTTGAAAAGTATAAAACGCTTATTTCAAAACTCATGGAAATAGGGTTACATATTGTTTTATGGACTTTAAATGATATTGAAACGTTAAAAAAGTTGGAAGGTTATTTTGACGGAATTATTACTGATAATGTTGAAACTATAGTTAATTATTATATAAACAACTGAACCAGAGTTTCATTAAAATGAAACAAATGAGCCAAAGGCTCATTTGTTTATATATGAAAAAGATATTTTTACATTTTTTACCCATAAGTCTGAAGATAATTCTTTTTCGTTAGAGCTACAATAAGTCCAGAAAACAATTCTTAAATATTTAGCTTCTTTATCTTTTATTAAATCATTTATTCTAAATTTTTTTTCAAAAGGCTTGTATATAGATGCATATAGCCTGTTAATCCATTCGTGTTTTTTAAAAGGATATTCATTTGTACCCCAGGCATATGCTATTTTACTTAAATTTTCCTTGTTTTTATCCAGAAATATAAATATTATTCCGGATAATGCGTACTTTTTTTCAGATAATTTTAAGGATTTAGCAGTGAATCCCATAATCTCCGCTGAAAATTCTATATTTGTATTATTGGAATAGGGTAATTCGAAATCCTTATATAAGGTGTTTTCTGTGTATCCATCTTTATGTATTCTCAGCCAATCTTTATTATCAACATTATCGATATATACTAAATTACCATTTTCTCTTCTTCCACCTATTTTCCAATCTGTATAACTTTTTACCATATTATATTCATAATTAAATATTTCTTTAGATATTGATATTTTAACTATATCTTTTTTCGATATTTCTATCGTTTTTTTATCTGTTTGAACTGTAAATATATTATTATTATATTTTATTAGTGTTCCTTTGATTATTTCACCATTTTTTAAATAAAAATCTTCACTGTATAAAAATACTGCTAATAATAGAATAAATATAATATATAATTTTTTCATTTTTCTCCCCCCTTCAATTTAATTATATCATAAATTGAAGAATTCTATATCTTCGTTTAATATATTAACAGCAATTTGTTTATCAATCATTGATAATACACCAATAGGGGCAAAAATATAATTTTTATCATATCCGATTTTTTTGATATTTTTTGGTAATAATTCATTTGGATGTTTTTTATGTTCATTTATTATGGAGCTTAATATTTCCTTGTTGAATTTTGATCTTGTCAATATTCCACCTGTTCCGAATATATATTTTACAGCTGTTAAATCTTTTCCCTGAGCTATGGTTTTGCGTCCAAGTGGTGTGAATATATGTTTTTTCTTTCCGGCATGCCTTCTAATTCCCTCGATAAAACAATATTGTGCCAGTTCAGCCATAAATTTTTCGCTTTCATCATTTTTAGGATAAGGGGATATATTTTTTATTAAATTATCAAAATTTGAAAATTTTTCTTTTAAGAAATTTTCACCAATTAAATCAATTACTGTATGTGCATTTACAAATACTCCCATATCTCCTTCGACAGTTCTTTTGGCAATTGGTTCGGGGCTTATCATAATACTTTGTATTTCAGGATCGCCTTCTGTAACAGAATCAACATCAGTGGTTGCTCCGCCAATATCAACTGTTAATACATGTTCATATATTTCAGATAATAATTGAGTTGTTCTCATTACTGCTGCAGGAGTAGGGATAATTTTTTCATCAACATATTCTTCAATTTTTTCCATTCCCGGAGCATGAATTATATGTTCGGCAAAAACTTCCTGAATTACTTTCCTTGCAGGTTCAACATTTAATTGATCTACTTTTGGATACACATTTTCTGTTATGTAAAGTTTTTTATTTGATAGAATTTCTTTTATTTCATCTACAACAGCTATATTTCCAGCATAAATTATTGGCGCATTAATAGGTAAATCTCTTAATAATTCAGCATTATGTAATACAGTTTCTTCTTCTCCATAATCGACCCCACCAGCTAAAAATATTAAATTGGGATTAATTTCTAAAATTTTTTTTAGATGTGATTTTCTCATTTTTCCTGCAGTAATATATTTTATTACCCCACCGGCTCCAAGTGCAGCTTCTCTTGATGCTTTTACTGTCATATCATATACAAGGCCATGTACAGTCATTTTTAAACCGCCGGCTGCTGATGAGGTTGCTAAAAATTTATTCCATGATACTTTTTCGCCTAATTTTTCCTGAATAATTTTTAAAGCTCTTTCAATTCCTATTGTTATATCTCCTTCATTAATAGTTGTATAATGTTCTCCTTGAGCTAATATAATTGGCTTTTTTGATGTTATTTTATCGAATGCTGTTACTATTGTTGTTGTACTTCCAATTTCTGCTGTTATTAAATCTACTTTCATTATTTCACCTCATCGAGATATTCGAATAATCTGTTTAGCCCCTTTTCTAAAGTCTCTATGGAATTTGCGTATGAAATTCTTATAAAACCCTTCGCTCCAAATCCACTTCCAGGTATTACTGCTAATTTTTTTGTTTTTAATAATTGATTTGAAAAATTTAAATCATTGGTATCGTATTTTGATATATTAATAAATAAATAAAATGCACCATATGGATGTACATATTCTAAATTTGATTCTTTCATTTTTTCCATTACAAAATTTCTTCTTTCATTAAATTTTTTTATATAATAATCTATATCTACATCGAATGCGGCAAGAGCGCCGTATTGTGCAGGTGTATTTATATTTGATGATATATGACTCTGTATTTTCTTGATTTCATCTGAAATCTCTTTTGGAGCAATAGAATATCCTACTCTCCATCCAGTCATAGACCAGGTTTTAGAAAATGCGTTTATTATTATCGTTTTTTCTCTCAATGCTGGAATTTGTGTAGGAGAATAAAATTCACCTTCAAATATTAATTTTTCATATACTTCATCACTTATTAAATATATATTTTTATCTTTTATTAATTCATATATTTCTAAAAATGTTTCTCTTGGATATACTGCGCCAGTTGGATTATTTGGCGAATTTATTATTATAGCTTTAGTTCTTTCACTTAAATAAGGTTCTATATCACATGCTTTTGGAATAAAATTATTTTTGAATTTTAAAGGTACGTGAATCGGAATTCCTCTGGCTAATTTTATTTGAGCTTCATAACTTACCCAAGAAGGATCTAATACTATGACTTCATCACTTGGATTTAAGATTGCTAACAAAGTATTATATAAAGCCTGTTTTCCACCATTTGAAACAACAACATTATCTGGTGTATATTTTGTTTTCCTTGAAGAGTTTATAAAATCTGCTATTTTCTCCCTTAATTCTAATATTCCAGCGGAATTTGTATATTTTGTTTTACCTTCAATCATGGCTTTATAAGCATTTTCTATGATTTCTTTTGGAGTTATAAAATCTGGCTCACCTGCAGTTAACTTTACAACATCATGACCTGCTTTTTCCATTTCTATAGCTTTTGCATTTAATTCTAGAGTAATAGATGGTTGTATGCTTTTTACTATTTTTGATAACAAAATAATCCCTCCATTTTATTTTATTCAACTTTATTTTACTCTGTTATGAAAAAAATTTCAATATCTATTATGGTTTATTTTTGTTAAAATTTAAACAAAATTATAAGAAAGCTCATTTTTGCTTTCTTATAATAAAAAATGAGCAATATATATTGCCCATTTATTCATAATATTCAATTTTCAAACCGACATTTTCAAGTTTTTCGAATAATCTTTCATATCCTCTAAAGATATGATCCACGTTGTTTATTATAGTTTCGCCATCTGCAATTAAAGCTGCTATTAAAAGTGCAGCAGAAGCTCTTAAATCTGTTGCTTCTAATGGTGCCCCTGATAATTTGGTAACTCCTGTTATTATTGCTGTATTGCTTTCAACGAAAATTTTTGCACCCATTCTATTTAATTCATCAACATGATTAAATCTAGTTTTAAAGACGTTTTCTGTAACAGATGATCTTCCTGGAATTAAACTCAGTAAAACCATTAACTGAGGTTGCAAATCTGTTGGAAAACCAGGGAAAGTTGCAGTTTCGACATCCACAGGAGATAATTCCAATTTTGAAATCCCTTTTATTGTCAGAATATTTTTTTTCATTTTGTAATTTATTCCAATTTTTTCAAAAATATCTAGTAATGAAAACAGATGATCTTCTATTACATTTTTTAATGTTATTTCTTTACCAAGAACAGCACCCAGTATTGCGTAAGTACCTGCTTCTATTCTATCTGGGATAATAGTGTATTCAGTTCCATATAATTGTTTAACACCATGTATTTTTATATTTGAAGTTCCGTGACCTTCAATTTTCGCACCCATGGATATCAAAAAATTACATAAATCTACTATTTCTGGCTCTTGAGCACAATTTGTTAATATTGTTTCTGTATTTTCGAGTAAAACAGCAGTTGTTATTAAGTGTTCTGTAGCACCAACACTTGGGAAAGGTAAGGATATATGTATTTTATCTGATGCTCCAATATATTTAGAATGCGTAAAACCATGTTCTATTTGTGATTCAATCCCTAATTTTTTTAAACCTTCAAGATGAAAATTAACAGGTCTTACTCCTATTGAGCAACCTCCTGGAAGTGCAACTTTAGCATATTTATTTCTTATGGTTAATGGTCCTAAAACATTAAAAGATGCTCGCATTCTCCTTACAGGTCCATATGGCAATATAGAATTTATATCTGAAACAGTATCTATTATCAATGTGGAATCCTGCCATGTTACCTTTTTTCCAGCGTTTTCTAATATTTCAATCATTGTATTTACATCTGCTAAATTAGGTATATTGTTTAATATTATTCTTTCATCAGTTAATAGAGTAGCGGCGAGTATTGGTAAAGCAGAATTTTTTGAACCTGAAATTGTTATTTCACCATTAGCCTCTTGAGGTCCAATTACTTTTATTTTACCCATAGTCTCTATCTCCAATCGGTGTTCCATTTTTTATCCTCCAATCTAATTCTAATCAAAATATTTCAAAATATCCTCTGTTGATGTCAAATCTTTAGGTAAATAAAATGAATAGAATTCTAAAGTTTCTGGCTTTTTTACAAAATTACTTAACTGATATTTTATTCTATCCACAACCTTAAATAATACCTCTTCTTCTATATCAGGGATTATCAAAGAGAATACACTTTTAGAGTATCTCATAACGAGATCAAGTGGCAATCGAACATTACTTCTTAAGATTCTTCCGATTTCCATTTCTGGCCCCTTATAGTATTCCCCTTTATATTCTAATGTTTCTAATTCTGGAATTTTTATTATTATAAGACCATAGTTGTTGCCTTTTTCAAATGCTTTTTCCAGTATTAAAAAGAATACTTTATCAAAAAATGCCCTTGAATATACCCTTGTTGAAGGATCTATGAATTTTCTTTCGACAAAACCTTCTACAAAATCGCTATACGCATTTATTTCTTCTTTGGTAAATTCATTATATTCTTCCAATAATCTGTTTGTATTGTTTAACATTTCTTTAACATCTTTTATTTCTACTTCGAGATTTTTTATACTTTCCTTCAATTTATTATTCTCTTTTTCTAAAGCTTTTACCTTATTTTCATAATCCATACTCATGAAAATTCCCCCCTTTTTAATTACCAATCCCAATTGTGTAAATTCAATTTACAGAATATTGATTATAAGCTATTTCGAAAAAGGGCACCACCCCCACACTTGGTGTTGATTTACTTTTGTAGTATTATTATATTGTACCCAAAACTTATTGGAGGTGATACCATGTTCAGAAGTTCTAGAAATGTTTTTGTTTTGGACAATTTAAATGACAAACT
>NZ_LBFB01000036.1:0-12660 GCF_013363285.1 Marinitoga sp. 1154
TATGAATTTATTTGCTGATTCAACCTTCCCTTTAGTATATGAATGTCTTGGCTTACATAATTTGATTTTAAATCCAAAATCTTTTGCAAATGCTTTCATTTTATAATTTATTCTTCTTCCTTTTTCTTTTCTATCAACCCCTTTCTTTTAACATATTTTCTAAAATTAGAATATGTTCCTATATTTAGCCCTTCATCTTTTAATTTTTCATATACTGCTCGTATTGTAATTCCCTTTATTGATAACAATTCTTCTATCCTCTTTAAATAATTATCCAATTTGCTTTTCTTATTTCTTTTTTTTGGTTTCCCTTCATATGTATTTGTCAAGTGAATGGTGGACGTGATTACAATTGAAAAATGGACCAAAAAAATAAAATGTTGAACACATCAAGGTTTTGAATAGTATTAAATTTTGGTTAAGAATTATACCTCCTTTCAAAAAAAGAAGGATACCATTATTTCTTTATCCTTTTTGTACATTTTTGTTCATTTTTATTTTCCTCTTTTTGTTCTTTTTTATTTTACCATTTACAACCCCCGGCGAGAATGAGCTATTTTTGAGGATTAACAATCAAGGTTTGAGCGACTTTACTTTTTGGACATCGTATGAATTTGCCTTTTTAGACATCGTATTTATGATTATAGTCATCAAAATTAAATAAAAAAATAACAGCAAAAATATATCAAGTGATATAATAATTATGTAAAAATTTTTAATTTTAGAAAATAAAAAACTATTATAATTTTACTTAAATTTTACATAGTATAGTTGACTTCTTTTTTTTTTTTGCTAAAATTATTGTGAATTGAATAAGTGAAAATAATATCTTTTAATTATTCAGCAACATAATATAAAAATTATACATTCATAAAATTTTATTATGAATTATTAAGTTATAAAATTCGCAATATTGATCATAATATTATTAAATAAATCATATATAATAAGTGAGAAAAATTTAAAAAAATTTTTAATTACACACTAATCATTAGAAAACATTAATTAAATGCATCTAATCAGATATTATATCAAAAAAATTTTCATTTATCAGACGACTGAGTGATTCTGATATCAGGATTTTATGAAAAATTATAAAATCAAAAAACAGAGAAAAATATTTTACACGATGTTATGAAAATCCTGTAAACAAAATATTTGTGTAATTGATACTATAAATTTTTATTAAAAGGAGGATGGTAGGATGAATAGAAGAAAAATACTATTCATAATTTTTTTAATAACTATTATATTTCTATTAAACAGTTGTTTGACAAAAGAAACAAAAAAAACAGAAAGTGAAAAAATTAATATCGAATCACTTCCGAATATCGAGGAAACATTAGATTATTGGACTTTAAAAAGAGAAATTGAAATAAAAAAGGTTTTAGTTACCAGAGGAATTGATATAGAATCGGAAAATGTAAAAAAAGCTATTAATGAAGAAATAGTCAATTATAAAAATCAATTAAAGAAAAAACTTGATTCTGCACCAGAAAGCTTGAAGAATTATATGAAAAGTGTTGTTTTATATGATAGAATAATATCAAAAAACATAAATCTTAAGAAGCTTGAAGAATTAATGCTCAAAGGAAAAATTACCAGGGAAGAAATAGTGGAATTATATAAAAAAGAGGCAGAAAGAATTGGTTTCACAAAATATATATCTGAAATGTTTGAAAAAGATAAAATTATCGCTGATAATGTATATGTTAGTAAAGGTGTTTCAAGTTCTCTAAGGCATAAAGAATTAAGTACTTTAAGACCAGGTGATGTTCTTATTATTAAAAGTACCTCTTCTGGAGATAATAGCTCTGGTTCCAGCTCTGGTGGTGGTATGGGACATGCAGCAATTTGGACTGAACTTGGTGATCTAAAACTAGAAAGATTAGCAAAAGTTGCAATGGCAGCATGGTACAAACCTCCTTCAGGATCAGATGCACCTCATGAAAAATATGAAGTTGGATATGATTATAGACAATTATGGTCTGGAAAAATAGTTAAAAAGAATGAAGTGATTTATGGAATGTATGTTAGAAAATGGGTTAAAAAAGGATGGTTTAGTGGTTATTGGAAAAAAACTTCCGATTCAGAAGCATTAAATGCTGCTAATTATGCAAAAAAGCAAAGAGGTAAAAAATACCCAGATCCTGTTTCACTAGTTGCCACAACCAAATTAAACACAAATACATTTTATTGTTCATCTCTGGTATGGAGAAGCTGGAAAGAACAGGAGATAGATCTTGATCCAAAATGGTGGCCATTAAATCAATTATATGTAAGTCCTGATGATATTTACTCAGATGACAATACTGTAATGAAGTTTTCATATACAGGAATAAATTAAAAGAGAGGGGTAACTCCCCTTTTCAGGAGGTATAATATGAAAAAATATATTATATTGATTATAATGATATCAATATCAATATCAATCTTATTAAGCGGTTGTTATTTTGTAGAAGAAAAAATGGAAGAATATATACCACATCCTATTAACGAATTAAACGGAAAAGCATTTGCAATATTATCAAGATGGAAAAAACACCCTTTTAAAGGGGCATATATGATATTATATGATGTGGATAAATTAGAAGTTGCAAAGACAATTCCTTTACCAGGAATAGATGCTTTTATGGATACCGTTGCTTATAGAGATGGAAAATATGTATTTATTTCATATTCAACAAGAGAAGTGGGAATATTAAATGCAAAAACAGAAAATATCAAATATATAAAAATAGAACAACCAGGTTTATTAAATGGCATAACTAAATCTAATAAAATAGGTATAATGACAGACAAATATAATTTAGAAAAGGGAATGGCAATAAGCGTTATAGATGTAAAAAATGAAAAAATGGAAAAGGTTTATTGGAGTAAAGAAAATATAGATATCTTTTCACCTCCCAATTTTAGTGGTGAATTATATCCTGCAACAAATTGTATATATTTACAGGAATATCCTTTTGAAGATGGATATTCGAAATTTATGGAAATAAATTTTGATAATAATACAGTTAATGAAATATATAAACTAAAATATCCGCTCAATGCTCAAAGTTTTGTTTTTACAGAAGATAAAAGATATTTTTTTATTCGAATACATCCAAAATCCTGTTATTTAATACCACAAGATAAAAAACCTGAATGGGCAGGCAAAGCAGGTTTTTTACAAATAGATACAATAAAAAAAGAAGAAAAATTTATAGAGTGGCCATCGTCTAAATGGACATTTGATGGTGTTGAGCCGGATGATGTAGTAGTTGGAAAATATACTTTATTGAATGATTATATATATTTTTTAGTTGGATATTATTATTATATTGGCGAGGATGAAAAAACAAAATCCGTATTACTTAAATACAACATCAAAACTGGAGAGTTTAAAAAAGTTATTCCAGTAAGAGATGGATTTCCATGGGAAATATATATAGTCAAAGATAAAATGATTTTATTGGAAAATTATTTTCCATCTCCACTAACCATAACCGTAATGGATTTGAACACTGAAAAAATACTAATTAAAAATCAGGAAATTGATCAACATGAGTAAGGAGGAAAATAAATGAAAAAGTTACTTATATTATTTATTTTAGTTATTTCTATTAACATTTTTTCTATAACTTCCATAAACCCATTACCTTTTATTGAAGAAGGAAATTTAAAATTCGAATTTGTTGATAAAGCAAAATTTTCAATGAGTTATGGGGTTTTAAATTTCGTTGAAGTAGGCGGTGGAATATCAATAACAGAGGGAATAACAAAGATTAAAATTAATACAAATCCCATTAAACAAATTCCATTAACAGGAGCAATTAGTTTGGGATATTTTCCGAAGCTTTATTCACCAATTTTTTTATTAAATGGAATGATAGGATATAAAGATAAAAAAATAATATTATCAAGCGGTGTAAACATAACAGCAAATTTTTCTAATTTAATAACAATTTATGATATTTCAAGTTATAATACAGCAATATGGAATTTAAATAATTTTACTTCGATAAATATAGAAAACCTGCTAACCTGGACGGATAAAGGTGTCGCTTATTCTACTGTATATTTATATCTAAATGGCGAATTAAAAGATATTTTATTCATAAAAAACATAGATATATGTGGTGGAATAGAGGAAGATTTATTGACTAATAATTTGAATTTTATTTTCGGAGCTTCAATTGAAATAGATATACCAGAAAATATCAAAAAATTAAGAGTTTTATTAGAAAAAGAAATATAGCCTAAAGCAACACGTTTTTGGCCAGGGCCGTATTTAATGGCAAAGGTTCTAATCTTTCCTTTAAAATAAGGAGTAATAGACCATTTAATATCATAACGAACACAATTTCTCAAAAATATATCAAAGATTTTCATTTCCTCATCACTGTTCACTTGACAAATACATTTAAAAATAGCATTTTATTAAGTTTATATTTCGAAATATTACAAATTGTAACATTAGAAGATGAAAAATATGAATAATAAAGAATTTTATAACATGAACAAAAGATTTCTAAGTGGAAACAAAAATCATGTTATTTTGCCCTTTTATAAAACACACTAATAATCATACATACATAAGATAAAAAAACACTTGAAAGTCATATGGAAACTGGTAAAATAAGATTCGAGGGGGTGGAAAAATGAAAAAAATAATTATATAATATACAAATTCAACTACTCATTCGTTTAATCCAAAAATTCAACAGGAAATTAATAATTTAATTAAACTATTTTCACATTAATTATATTATAACAAACTTTGATAATTGTAACAAAAAGCCGGCTATTAATATCTAGTACTAGTAAAGAACATCTGAGTTGCTCGATTCTGACGTCAGAATAACTTAATAAAAAATTTTATAGAAAGGAGGTATTTTATGCCAACGCCAGAAATGGTTACAAGCGATATAACTTGTTGGAGATGTTTAGCTTGTGCTTTTTGTGGGCTATCTTTTACAGTTATTTCAGCTTTATCAGGATTAAGCACAGCCTCTTAATAGTATTATAGGGAATGTTTAAGAAGACTATAATATAATAGAGAATAAGGTGAAAAATTTTATTGCAAATATAAATAATACTTATGGTATTTATATTAATTTTCAAAAATCACCAAAATATCGTTCTTTAATTATAAAAGATAATTACAATATTTATCCTAAAGTAGCTTCAATTGAACTAACAAATAAATGTAATATAAAATGTTTACATTGTTATGGAGATTTTAATAATAATTTGAATAATTTTATTAGTTTAAATGATGCAAAAAAAATTCTATATGAGCTAAAAAATTTAGGGGTAAATATTATTGAACTAACCGGAGGAGAAATAACAACATATCCATTTTTAAAAAAAATTATAACCTATGCTCTTGAACTAGAATTTAAACAGATAGGATTATTAACAAATGGAATATATATTTCTGAAGAAATTATGAATACTATTATTTTAAATAAGTCAAAAATATTTATTCAAATAGACTTACATAGTTTAAATGATGAATATTTAAAATGGTTTACTAGAACTTCTAATTCTTTAAATAAAATAAAAAACAACATATATATACTTGCAAAAAATAAAGTTAATATGAGAATTGCAACAATTGTTACTCCAAAAAATTTAGATGAGATTGAAGAGATTGCAGATTGGGTATATAATTTAGGGATAAAATCTTTTGGTATCAGCCCGATTATAGAATTAGGAAGAGCAAAAAACATGAACAAAAATTTATATTTAAACGATAATGAATATATTCAGTTGGATATATTATTGGATAAAATAAACAAAAAATATCCAAAATTTCTATCCCTTATAGAATTCGGACAATTAAAAAATTCTAATTGTGGATGTATTTCATCTCATGTTGTAATCTCAGCTACAGGTGAAATAAAAATGTGTACAATGGATAACATGAAATACTTTAATAGTAATTTAGGTAATGCCATAAAACAAAATATAAAGAATATTTATGATATCAACTTGAGAGGTGAAAAAATGAAATTAATACTAAATCTTATAAAAAAAGAATTTTTTCTTGCAAAAAATTATTTATTGATAACCCTTGCTACTGCAATATTTATTCCACTGTTTGTAAATAGTAAAATAGGTAATATTGGAGGAAGTTTTATAATTTTTTTCATTACAGTTATTTATACAGAATATCTTTTATATAATTCAATTTCAATAGTGGAACATAAGTACAAAGGTTCTTATTTACTCAGTGCAACACCATATTCTAGAAATACACAAGTAAAGGCAAAATATATATTTATTTTGATAATTTTTTTCATATGTTTTCTTCTTTATAGTGCGGTTTCTATAATTTTTGCTATTCCAAAATTAAATCTATTTTCAACTGGATTAACGTTGTTAATAACAAGTATTTTTTTTGGTCTTATTATTCCAATTCAATATAAATTTGGATATGAAAAAACAAAATATATTTCTGCAACTTTGATTTTTTTAACCCCTTTTTTATTACCTAAATTTTTACAAAATATAGCATCAAAAAATTATACTTTTAAAAATTCAGAACAAGTTTATATTTTATTGTTTTATTTACTTTCAATAATATTCCTATATTTTTCAGCAATTATATCAATATATATTTATTCAAAAAAAGATTTTTAATAAAAAAATTGAAAGGAGATTAATAAAATGGAAATGATTATGTTTGTAATAGCGTTTGTTGCTATTATTGGAATATCAGAATTAATAAAAAAATGGATTAATAAAGATAAGTTTTAATAAGTATTTTTTCTTCGAATAAAGTACATGTTTCTATCAGAAATGCCATTATGGGAAGTATTTATATACACAATATTTTCAAGATTAATCTATAAACCCAATTAATCATTAACATCAAATAATAGCGAGAATATAAAATTGCATCAATACATTAAACAAAAACTTAACCATAAAAATATATCAAGTGATAAAATAATTATGTAAATTTATTAAATTTAAGAAAAGAAAAGTTGATTATAAATTTACTCAAAATTTACTTTATATCGTTGACTATTTTTTTTTGCTAAAATTATTGTAAATTGAATAAGTTGAAATAATATCTTTTAATCATTCAGCAACATAATATAAAAATTATACATTCATAAAGTTTTGTCATGAATTATTAAGTTATAAAATTCGCAATATTTAATCATAATATTATTAAATAAATCACATGTAATAAGCGAGAAAAATTTCAAAAATATTTTTAATTACACACAATAATTAAAAAATATTATTTAAATATATTTACGTAGAGATTATATCAAAAAAATCCTTACAGGCAAACTGCCTGTAGGGAGTAATTATATGTAGGAGAGATGTTGATGAATTTAAATCTATTGGTTAAATACATTATAATATATACTTTTAAAAAAAACCCATTATTATCAATGATATATTTTATTATGGAAATGTTTAGTTACTCAATGCCAGCAATAAAAATAATAATAACAGCATCGTTTATTGATACTGCTCAAATTGTTATTAAAGAAGGAATGATAAATAAAAAATTCGTATTCATTTCTTTTATATTTTTTATGATATTTTTTATAAACTATTTTATAAACATAGTAACGAAACAAATTTATATCAAATTATCCAAAAAAGTAGATTGTGAATTTGAAGGGGATATATTAAAGAAAAATGCTAAACTGAAATATGAAATACTTGAAAATCATGAAAATTATGAATTAATTGAAAGAATATATGATAATTCTGAAAATGCAATAACAACAGGATTAAGTGAAATAAGTGCATTTATAAAAATAATAATAGAAATACTATCAATATCTGTAATAATATTAAAAAGCAGTATATTAATAGGATCAATAGTAGTTATATTATTAATATTCATGTCAATAATAGGATATTATAGCGGAGAACAGGAATATGATTCATATACAGAATCTATGAAATATTTCCGCAAAGCTAAAGTATATGATGTAATGCTAAACTCTGGAGAAATGGCAGATGAAAGAGTATTATTTGATTATGGGAATAATGTAGCTGATAAGTTTGAAGATTTATATGAAGAAGGTAGAAAAATAGACATAAAAATAACAATGAAAAACATTGCAAGAATAAAATCATTAAGTGTTTTAATGGCAATATTGGCCTTTGGTATTTCAGCAAGCTTATTGTCAATTTTAAAATCTGGAAGAATAACATCTGGAATGTTTATCAGTATAACAGGTGCAGTATTCAATTTAATACATCCAATGTCCTGGACATTTTCAAATATAGTAAAGGATTTAGTAAGACGTATTAATTATATGAAAGATTATCAAAGGTTTATAAAATTACCGGAAATAGAGAAAGATTTTGATAAAAAAATAGAAAATAAAGAAGAGGTAGAAATAATAGAATTTAAAAATGTATCATTTAAATATCCAAATTCAGATAAATGGATATTAAAAGATTTGAACCTTAAACTGGAAAAAGGAAAAACATATGCATTTGTAGGGGAAAATGGTGCAGGAAAAACAACAATAATAAAATTATTACTTGGATTGTATGAAAATTATGAAGGTGAAATATTTATAAATAATAAAAAACAAAAAAATATGGATTTAATAGATTGGTATAAATATTTTTCTGTAGTTTATCAGGATTATGTAAAGTACCCTTTGACTTTAGAAAAAAATATAAAAATAGGAAACATAAAAAAAGAGAATCCTGAATTATTTGAAAAATCATTGAATTTAAGTGCGGTAAAAAAAATAATAGAAATTTTACCTGAAAAGGAAAAAACACAACTTGGATACATAAATGGAAAAGGAAATAATCTATCAGAAGGGCAATGGCAAAAAGTTGTTATAGCAAGAGCCCTATATAGAGATGCACCAATCCAGATATTTGATGAGCCAACATCAGCACTAGATCCTCTAGCAGAAAGAGACGTATTCGAAAAATTTTTTTCAATACCATATACATCTATGAAGATTTTAATTACACATAGATTGGGTGGAATAAGATATACAGATGAAATAATAGTTTTTTCAAATGGCCAAGTGATAGAAAGAGGAAATCATGATGAATTAATAAGAAAAAAGGGGATGTATTATGAAATGTATGAAAAACAAAGAAGATGGTATGGTGAATAAGAAAATAAACCTCTTTTATGTATTTATTTATATAACAAAAATATCACCCTTAAAATTTTTTGTACAATATCTATTTGCAACATTCGATGCAATATTTTTAGGACTAATAACTGTTCAGATGCAAAAAGTATTTGATAATGCTATAAAATATTTTAATAATAATGGCGAATATAAAACAACATTAATCAACCTTATATATTTAATGCTTTTTTCAATATTGTCTGAAATATCAAGTGGAACATCCGAATATTTTGGAGAATATTATCATGATATTACATTAAAAACATTGCTAAAAAATTTAAATCTAAAGATTTCAAAAATATCACCAAATTTTTTTAATGAACCGAAAAATAGAGATGTAATTAATTCTGCAATAATTGGTGCAAAATCGATAAGAAGTTTATTAAATGTAATTATGGATTTATTATTTTTATACCTACCATATTATATTTTTATAGAGTTTTATTTGATTTCTCTAAATCCATTATTGGGTATAAGTATATTATTGATATTTATGCCCACAATAATTTCCCAAATAATAAAAAAGAAGTATTATGAAAAACTTGAAGAGCAACATGCTCCCTTGAGAAGAAAAAAGGAAGCATATTCATCTTATATAAAAAATAAAGATTATTTAAAAGAGACAAGAACATTAGGAGCAACAGACTATATATTTAATCTGTTTAAAGAAACCGCTAATAATTATCATAATTTAAGATTGATATATCAGAGAAAGATAAATAAAATAGAGGCTATTTCAAAATTAATAAATATAATTGGTTATATGGGAGTTTTGGGATTAAGCATTTATTTAATAGTAAATGGAAAAATAACAGTTGGTGCATTTGCTGCTGTATATGCATCTCTCTCAAACCTCTTCGGTCTTATGGAAGAAATATTTGAATATCGTCTTGACGATATTGTAGAAATATATGGAAAGGTAAAAAAATATATAGACTTTTTAAATTTTGATGAAAAAATAACAGGAGAAAAAAGCATCATTGATGAAATAAAAAACATAGAATTAAAAAATGTATCTTTTATATATCCATCAGGAAAAATGGCAATTGAAAATATTAATTTAAAAATGAAAAAAGGGGATAGAATAGCTATTATTGGGAAAAATGGTGCAGGAAAAACAACATTATCAAAATTAATATTGGGATTATACAGACCAGAAAATGGCGAAGTATATTATAATGGAATTGCTTCCTCGTTGTTATCATTAGAAACAATAAGAAAAAAAGGGACTGCTGTATTTCAGAATTTTAATAAATATAAGATTTCTTTGAGAGAAAATATATCTATCAGCAATATGAAAGCTGAAAAAAATGATAAAAAAATTAAAAATGTTTTGAATTATATAGGATTAAATTATAATGATAAAAAATTCACCAATGGTATAAATACAATATTATCAAAAGAATTTGAAGGGACAGAACTTTCGGGAGGTCAATGGCAAAAAGTAGCAATAGGAAGAGGAATATTTAAAGATTATAATATTATAATACTTGATGAGCCAACATCAGCACTAGATCCTCTAGCAGAAAATGAATTATATGAAAAATTTGAAGAGATTAGTAGAGAAAAAATAGCAATAATAATAACTCATAGATTGGCTTCTATAAAATTTTGCAATAAAATAGTGATTATGGACAATGGGAAAATAATTGATACAGGCACTCATGAAGAATTGTTAAATAGATCAGAATATTATAAAAAATTATGGTATGCTCAGACAGAATTATATGTGAAGGAAGAAGATAAATTTTGAGTTGGAACTATCCAAAGTATTATCATTCATTAATATTTACAATAATAGCATCAGCAGGAATAGATGTAAAAGCAGAAGAATTAACAAACTTAGGAAGAAGCGACCTTGTAATAGATTTTGATGAAAGGATATATCTTTTTGAAATAAAAGTAGATAAAAATGCAGAGGAAGCAATAAACCAGATAAAAGAAAAGAAATATTGTGAAAAATACAAAGGAAAAGAAATATATATAATAGGGATAAATATCAATTCAGAAAAAAGGAATATTGAGGATTATATAATTGAAAAGATATAACTGCACATAATCTCATCAATCAAAATTCTTTCATTATATTCAAAAGAGTAATAACCAAGAGCAACTCGTTTATAACCAAAACTATATTTAATGGCAAAATCACGGATTTTTCTCTAAAATTCTTCATATTTTTTAAAAGCTCAGTGATGAGTTTTTTTCTTGCTATGAAAAATAAGCAGCCATCGCTATAAGACATACCTTGGTAGTATAATATAAACTGTGTAAAAATAAAAAAAGGAAGAGAAAAATAAAAAAAAAGTGAAAAGAATGATATTTGGTGGAGGGATCACAATACCAAGGAAAAGGAAAGAAGAAAATGAAAAAATTCTTGGTAAGGTTAGAGGTGTAAAGGATATTTTAATTGCTTCTGTTGATGGATTAACAGGTTTTTGGGATAAGCTATCAGCTTACTTTAAATATTCAGGACCTATTAGAAAGCTGATATATACCATAAATTCCATAGAAAATGTACATCGACAATTTAGAAAAATAACAAAAAATAAAAGTGTATTCCCAACAGATGAATCATTAATAAAAGCAATATATCTTGCAGCAATGAGAGTAACAGAAAAATGGACTGGTAGAATCAGAGATTGGGAACAAATATTAAATGAACTTAGAATATATTTTGGAGATGATAGAATGCCTATATTTTAAAAAAGATATTTAGAAAAATTAGATAAAATCACAATTGAATATTAAACTCATTTTGAAAAGTGAATATTACTTAAATCACTGCACAGAAATGTGCACAAAAGGATAAGAACAAAAAATTGAATATTCATTAAAAAGAAAAATTCTCAACTAAAATCTAACACAAAAATTATTATAAATACTATAAAATTATAACTCTAACATTTAAATTTCACAAAGTGTATTAATTTTACGAAAAACTAAGAAAAAACTTTATAATTAACGATATTTTATGATAATGGTATATAATTAGATATTATCAATTTATACAGAATTTTGGATAGTCCCTCCAATAAATATAGAAAACATTTATAATTTATAGTAGCTCCCATGTTTTTTTTATTTTTATTACAATATCCAAGCATATACAACAACGCCAGGAGTTATTCCTGGCGTTGTCTATTTAATTGAAAATATCTATTAATTTAATTAGATGAATTTTTAAGAAGGTTAATAGCCTCTTCAAGAGTAATATCAAATATATTGTTAGTTAAATCTTCAATTGTTTTTATATCCAAGTAATCAAGGTTATTTAAGTATGGAACAATATTATCTCCAAATTTTTTGAATAAAAGACTTTTTACGATTGTTTTTTCGCCTTCAAATTTTCCTTTTTCAATTCCTTTTTCAATACCTTTCTCAATACCCTTCTCAAAGCCCTTCTCAATTCCTTTTTCAAAGCTTTCCTTTAACGATTCATCTATTGCTTTTACAAAGTTTTCAAACATTCGAAATTCCTCCTCTCCACTTTCAATGTTTATCTCTATATTTTCAATTCTATTCTTTT
>NZ_LBFB01000037.1:0-11629 GCF_013363285.1 Marinitoga sp. 1154
CAGAATCATTAGTATTATTTGAATTAGACTTAATAATACCAGCAGATTCGTAAATAATTGGAGGAACCTTAGAAATATCAGAAATCATAGAACTAGGACGACCTTTTTTTGAATGAAACACATTATCGTCATAATTAGAATCTTTATATTTTTTAACCCATCTTGCAAAAACAGAATCTGGAATAGAATACTTTTCACAAATATCTCTTTGAGTTAATGAATCATCAGAAAGATACTCTTTAACAACAGATAACTTAAATTCTGGTTCGTAATTAGTTCGTTTTCTCATAAAAAACACCCCTTTCTTTTTTTCAATTTTATGATATCACTTTCTTATTTTTTGTCCAAATCTTGTAAGGGGTGAATACGTAATGCTACATTGGTTGTATAGAACATTAGACATGCTCGCAGATAATAAAGAAAAGATAGAAAAACATATGTATGATCAAAGGATGAGTTTGTTTAATACAACAGTAGATTTGGTATTTTACGATGTAACAACATTAGCGTTTGAAACACAACAAACAAATGAAATATTACAAATGGGATATTCAAAAGATAAAAAATTCAATGAATCACAAGTAGTATTAGGAATGTCAATAGATCAAGATAAAATGCCAGTGAGTTTTGATATATACCCTGGAAATACATTCGAAGGACATACATTAAAAGATTCAATAAAAAAAATGAAAAAAGAATATCAATTAGGAAAAGTAATAGTAGTAGCGGATAGAGGAATGATGAGTAAGGCAAATATAGAAATGGTAGAAAAATCCAATTATGAATTCATAATAGGTAAATCAATAAAACAATTAAAAAAAATAAATATATTTGAAGGAGAATTTACAGAAATAGCCAAAGGAATAAAATACAGAGAAATAGAATATGAAAATAAAAGATTACTCATAATATATTCAGAAGAACGAGCAAAAAAAGATAAAAAAGACAGGATGAGATTAATAGAAAAAGCAGAAAAAATGATAGAAGATGGAAGTATTGATGCAAAAAGTAAAAGAGGAGCTAAAAAATATTTAAAAGAAGAAACAAAACAAAAATATATATTGGATAAAGAAAAAATAAAAAATGATGAAAAATACGATGGATACTATGGAATAATAACAAACACAAAATTAAGTCCAAAACAAATATTAGAACAGTATCATACATTATGGAAAGTAGAAGAAACATTTAGAACACTAAAAAATTATCTAGAAACAAGACCAATATTTCACTGGACACCAAAAAGAATAAAAGGTCATATTGTAATGAGTTTTATATCTTACATAATACTAAGAACACTCGAATTAGAACTAGAAAAAAACAACATAGAATATTCTCATGAAAAAATAAGAAATGCTTTAAAAAATATGGAATATTCAGAAATAAGAATAAAAGATAAAAAATTTGCATTAAGAGCTAATTTGAGTGGATTTCAAAAAAATATATTAAAGACATTAAAAATAGAAATTCCAAAAAAAATGATGGATTTAAAAGAGTTTAAAAACAAATATCACTAAAAGCCGTATCAAAAGCTAAAAAGAGGGTGGTGTGTGGCTAATTTTGGTTTTAATAAAAAATTAACAATTGATATTTTTCTGATTATTTCAGATTTTTAAACTTTGCTTTGGAATATAAGTGTCAAACTCAGGAAAAAGGAAAGAAGAAAATGAAAAAATTCTTGGTAATGTTGATAGAGAATTCATATATACCAAGCTCCAAGTCTTGAGGTTGCTGAGGCTGCACTTGTAGAATTTGAAAAAATGGGGCAAAACTCACCCCATAGCAGCACAAATATAGAAAAACAATTGGGAACTTGCTTACTTTAAATATTCAAAACCTATTAGGAAGCTGATATATACAACCAATCTAATAGAAAACGTACATTGCCAATTTGGATAGTTCCTTCATTTTAACAAATATACAGATTTCATCCAATCAATTTTTAATCCCTTCCATGTCCTCACAATATAAAATGTAATCTCTGCATTTTCCGAATATTTAATTTTTTTAAGTTCTTCTTTCTTTATTTCTTTATTTATTATATTACCTTTAGAATCTAAATCATAAGATACTAATATTTCATTTAAAAGATGTACGATATATTCCCTCTTAACTTTTTTAATATTTATTTCTGCACCACCATCTGGATTTAAAATATTTTCAATATTTTCATCCAGATGAATATAATATTCTTCCATAAATTTTCCTGATTTTTCAGGTTCTAAAACATATTTTTTCCTTTCTTCTATCATTTTATTCAAATATGCTTTAAAAGAACTTTCGATAGTATTTGAAGAAACAGTATTATCATTAAGAAGACTATCATAATATATTTTGGCATGAAACATTGCATTATAATATTTTTTTAATATATATAATGGATTAAAATATATATTATATATAAATATTATCAGAAAATACAATAACAATCCAAATATAAAATAAAAAAATACTTTAAATAATATATTATGGTTTTTCATACCAAACATTATATATCTCCCCATTTATGTAATTTAAATAATAATTTTCCTTTGCTATTAAACATAATTTTGAAAGTTTATTATAATTTGGAGAATCTTTTATCTCAAGGTTTTCTTTAGTTATAATAGTTCCATCGAGTTTTTCTATCTTAGTACATGATATAAAAAAAGACTAATAAAAATTATTAAAATATACACTCTTACCGTTTTTTCATTCTCTCCTACCCTTCGAACTTTTTTGATTTTATAACTTCCAACTTAACATATAACTATATCTCTAATTCTATTTTTGATATATCTCATCTAAAATACCAATCTCTTCTGCTAATTTCAATGTGTTTTGAACGTATATTCCTCTTATTTGTATATTATTCACCTTTATAATCATAAATATTTATTAAAATGCTTCCATCGCTTAAACCTGTTAAACCAACAATATTTTCTGGTATATCATATATAACCTCCTTTATACTCCACTTTTCGATATCAAATATCACTAATTTTTCATTACTATATATTGCAATATCCTTTTCGTTCAAAAAAGTTACGAAATATGGTTCATCCATTATTATTTCTGGATATAATTTGTCAAATTCTATTTCTTTTATCGTTTTATCTTTGCTATTATAATACTCAATGTATATACCTTCTGTAAAAATCACATCTCCTTTTGTATTTATATCTAATTTAGGATTTCCAATCACATTTTTTATCAAAATATCTTTTTGACTCTTTATATCTAAAATATGAAGTTCAACATTACTGGTATTTTTATTTTCCAAGACATATACTAAAAAATTGTTACTGAGGTTTGTATTATACAAATTTGGAGATGAAAGGTTTAAATATGTTTTTATTAAATTTAATTTTTTATCTGATATCATGTAATTGAAAATTTTCAATTCTATTTTTTCTTTTTTTTCATAATTATTATAAAAAACAATAATTGAATTATTATTTATTGTAAATGGAAAGTCTGATATATAAGAAGGAATTGGTAAATTTTCAATTTCAAAAGCTTTCCATTTATTTAAATTATTTAAGTTTGCAATATAAAAGTTCCTTTTTATAGTGTTATCAAATGTTATAATAGACCCTTCTCTGCCAATTTTTAAATTATCAATGTTCAAATATTCTTCGAATTCCTTTAAATATAAATATTTTAATTTATAATTTTCCACTTTTATGGTTTTAACAAATTCATTTGCACCAGGAATTAAGATATTATAATCAGCAAATACTGAAATAAATATCATAAGTACAATAGATACTAATATATTTTTCTTTTTCATTTTTTTCCTCCTATCTTTAATTCATCCTAAATATCCTTAGGGTGAATATGTATTATAATCCTTTTAATTCAATTTTAGTAATTTCACTAATTTATATTTAGTTCTATCTGTAACTTCTATTTTCTTTTCCAGTTACATACTCCCATGATGTTTCTCCCAACTTTGAACTGTTCAAATAAGACTCTTTCTAATTTTACTTGATAAAAAACGAAAACCACATCTAATACAATTTTTCATATCATTCATTTATTATATATTTTGTAAGAAATATTCCTTATAATATTCTCTGAATTTCATTTCATACCAGTCATTTGATTCACCACCAATTCCATCATTTATACCTATTTCACAATATTTCTTAAGATTTTCCCTATCTTCAATTATTCTATATCCTTCAATTAATGCGTATAAACTGGCTTCATAATGATTAATAGCAAAATATCTATCCGCTGAATCAATATTTTTATTCATTTCTTCTACTTTTTGTTGTTGATTTTCAAATTGTATTTTTAATTTATCAATATACTCATATGTTTTTTCTTTTAAATCTATACTTTTATAGAACCTAATAATATTGATTATATCTATATCATCAAGTTTTCTATTTTTCGTAAATGATTCTATATAATACATAATTTTTTTATTATCCAATTCTTTTACCTGATATTTATAGTAAAAAAAGCTTCTTAATAGATTAAAATATTTATTAGAATAATCTATATAATCAATAAATTTTAATTTGCCTCCTCTAAATGAAAAATGGAAGTATCTTCCACATGATGCATATATTCCATCATTTGCAGCAATATAGATTTCTCCGATTTTCGGTAAAAAAATCACGCTGTGAACTGTGTCAGATCTACATATTGATTGATTACCAAAATCACCTGTATCCATGCTTCTCATAATCTCCACAATATTGTTCGATGAAATATTTTGCTTATTATCTAAATATTTTTCTGCAATAATTTTTCTTGATATTGAACCAGAATAATCTCCTTTTTTATTTTTCAATGCTGTAAAATGATTCGTTGAAACAAGCATTTCTCTACTTTCAATTTTTTCAAAATTTTTTGAATCAAATTCAAACACTACAGCTTTATTATCTTTTCTACTTGAAACCATCAAATTATTTCCTATTGTTCTTTTATTTTTTCTCAATATATTTTCAACATCTGATATATTTTCGGCATTTTCCATAATTATTCTATACAGAATTCCCGTAGAAATACCCTTTGAACTTTGATAATCAGATTCAGAAGTCATAGAACCAAGGCTTATTCCTTTTTCATTAATTCCAGATAATACTCCAACTATTCCAGGCCATGTTAATGAAACAAAATTATTTCCATCATTTATATTATAGACAAATAGAACATTTTGATCCCAAAGTTTATTTGAAAGAAAATAATCAAGATTTCTGCCATGAATTATTTCATTATTAACAGTTTTTTCACCCCACACTGCAATATTGGTACAACCATATAGGTTGAAAATTTCATCGTATATATTTAATAAAAAAATTGTGTCTAGATCTACATTACTTGCTCTGGCAACAGCCGCCATTTCTTCTTTATATTTTGAAGGTGTATTTCTAAAATAATTTTTCATTGTATATCTTATTATAATTTTTTCAAAAAAATTCCTATTCCTCATTTCTTCTTCAAGATAATTTTTCATTTTATTTATTTCGTTCTTCAATGCAAGACCATGATGATAACCAACTTCTGATGGTGTTCCGGATAAATAAACTATTTTTATGTTTCCAACCTTTTTCAACCTATAATTTTTATTATTTATATTTTCAGTTTTATAATTTAAAGGTATAAAAAGATATATTAGAAAAAATATTGCTATAAGAAAAATTATAGATAGAAGATATAAAATTTTTTTCATTTAATTTCACCTTTCATTATGATTATGGAAAATTTGTATGTATTATAGTTATTTTACAAATAATATTATAACAAACAACATTTTTGTCATGCAATAAAAATAATATTAATTTTTAGTAAAATGTTTAAATAATTCGAAAATGTATGGATTACCCCTTAATATAAAAAATCTCCCGCATGAAGCAGGAGATTAATTATTTTAATTATATTTTCATCGCTAATTCAAAGCCTTCAGTTGTTGCGTCTATTATTTGTCCAACTTTTAATGCGTCTCCTATTAAATATACATTATCTAATTCTTTTGATAATTCTTCATATAGTTTATTATCTGGTTTTGTGCCTGCCGTAATTACAATATCATCAAATTCACCTAAAGAAACTTCTTCTTCTTTGGTTTGAACGAATACTTCTTTCCCTTTAATTTCTTTTACCATAGTTTTTGTATAAATAGATATTTTTGGAGCATAATTTTTCTTAAATAATTTGCTTGCCACTATTTCCATTCCTCTTCCAACTTCATCTAACGCCTCAACAACAGTAACTTTCTTGTTTTCTTTAACTAATGCTTCAGCAACTTCTAATCCTATTAAACCTCCGCCAATTATTAATACCCTCTCACCATTTATTTCTTTTCCTTCAAAGAAATCAAAGCCAGTAATGTAATTTTCTAATCCTTTAATAGGAGGGATAAATGGGTTTGCACCAGTTGCCACAATAATTGCATCAAAAGACCTGTTTTTAAAAGTTTCTGCTGTAACTTTTGTATTTGTTTTTATGGTTAATTCTTTTTCTGCTTTTTTTATTAAATCATCTAATGTATCCTTCATGGACATTTTTCCAGGAGATTTATATGCTAATACCCATTGACCACCTAAATATGCATTTTTTTCAAAGATAGTTATATCGTAACCTTTTTTCTTTAAGTATAAGCCAGCAAATAATCCTGCAGGACCTGCTCCAACTATTGCTATTTTCTTCTTATTTTCAATGTTAACAATAAATTCTTTATGTAATTCTGGATTTGCTATACAACCTATTGGTTTTCCTGCTTTTACATTTCCAAGACATCCTTGTAAGCAACTACCACATCTTAAATAATCATCAGAATTTGATAATATTTTATTTGGAAAGTCTGGATCAATAATTAATTGTCTTCCAAAGACTACACCATCTACTATTTTATCTTTCACTAATTTTTTGTATCTTTCATTTTTATGCATTCTACCTGCGGCTATTAATGGCAATGAAGTTAATTCTCTTATTTCCATTAACTTTTTATCCATTATATCTGTTGGTAATGACATATGATTATAATACCATGGAGCTGAATCACATGCATTTCCCCACCCAACATGAATTGCAGAAACATTAAATTCTTCTGCTAGAGCAAATATTGTTTTTAAATCCTCATTTGTTATTCCATTTTCCACAAACTCACTTCCGGAAATTCTGATAAACAAAGGGATTTCGAGTTCTGATGTTATAGAAGATAAGAGTTCTCTGACAAATTTGAATCTATTTTTACCGTATTCATCATCCCTTTTGTTCAGTCTTTCAGAATAAAATTGATGAACTATATATCCGTGTCCAAATTGAATCTCGATTCCATCAACACCTGCTTTTTGAGCTCTTAATGCGTTTTCTTTAAATGCATCGATTATATTTTTTATTTCATATTCTGATAATTCTTTTGGAATTTGACCTGTAGAAGGGCATTTGATTGATGATGATGATAAAACTTCACCTGATGCTTTTGGGTTTGCAGCTCTTCCAGCGTGATTAAGATGTACAATTAATTTTGTTTCGTGTTTATGAAGTGCGTTAGTTAATTTTTTCAATCCTGTTATGTGTTCATCTGTATTTAACATAGTTTGTTTTGGGTGTTCTTTACCTGAAGGTAAAACCGCTATTGGTTCTAAGATAATTGTGCCAACTCCACCTTTTGCTTTTCTTTCGTAGTATGCTATTTGTTCGTCTGTAATAAATCCTGTTTTTGGTGTGGCTAATGCTGTTTTTACTGGAGCCATAAATATATGATTTTTCGTTTCAAAATTTCCAAATTTCAAGAAAAATCACCCCTTTTCTTTTTTAAAATCCCCTATTTCTTCCTAATCCTCTACCCATGCCGCGACCCATTCCTCTGCCTCTACCCATGCCACGCATTGCCGGGTTTTCAGAGTTTGGTCTTATAGCATTTTTAGGACATTTTTCCATACACAATCCACATCTTGTGCAAATGTCATTATTTATGTATGGATAACCATCATTTTTTAAAGTTATTGCTCCTTCAACAGGACATACATTTACACATATTTTACATTTTACACATTCATTTTCTTTTATCCATGGCATGTTATCACCTCCAGGAGATTATTCTACTTCTCCAGCCAGCATATATCTAACTTCTTCTAATGCATCTTCAACTGTTTTTGATTCAACTATTAAAGGTTTGTATCCCCATTTATCGAGCTTTATCATGGAACCTTTTCCCATTGAATTACCTACCCAGACTTTGCAATGACCTAAAAATTCTTTTATTTCTTCTGCCTTTGCATGTAAATGAGTTTCTGCATAAGGATTTTCAATTTCTTCTATTTTTTTAAATTCGTTTCCGTCATAATCATATACAACATATATTTCAGAATGTCCGAAATGTTCATCATTTATATGTATTCCATCTTTTGTTCCAAATGCTATTTTCATTATCTCAACTCCTTAATGTGTTGCACTTTTTACTTTTTCTAATTTTCCATTCTTGTAATTTTCAATTATGTTAGCTAATGTATCTTTTTTTGTTAAATAAACTTCTATTCCTGCAGCTTTTAAAACTTCGAAGGCATTTTTCCCAACACTTTCCAATATTAATATATTAACACCTTTTTCTGCTAACATTTGCGATACTTTTGGCCCCATGCCATGTGCTTCATTTGCTGTGTTTTCTACTATTTCAACAATTTCGTTTTTTTCTAAATCATAAATTACAAAAAGTTCGGCTCTTGCAAACCTATCGTTGCTTAATGAGTCTAATGTTTTTCCTTGTGATGGTATTGCCAATTTCATAATAACACCTCCATAATTTATTTTAATTTTTGCATTACCTTATTGAATATATCTTTAATTGCTTTTGCAGCTGAACTATTTTCATAATTAACAACAGGATTTATTTCTAAGTTTGATTTTTCAACTGTTTCGTCAAAAGGGATTTCACCGAGTACTTCAATTCCATCGCTTATACAGTAATTTATTATTTCTTTACTTACAACAGAGTTTAAATCATATTTATTAATTACAACACCAAAATCTCTTCTAAAATGTCTTACTGTTTCTACAATTCTTTTTAAGTCATGTAATCCTGACGTTGTTGGTTCGGTTACTATAACAACATAATCTGTTGCTGTTATAGATGAAGTTGCAGGACATCCAATACCAGGAGCGCCATCGATTAATACAATATCTTTATTTTTTTCCTGGGCTTTATTCATGGCTAATTTTCTAACTTCTGCTACTAATCCACCAGAGGTTTCTTCTCCAGGGTTTAAATTAGCATGAACAATATCTTTTTCATCATTAAGTGATGAATAATAATATTCTCCAGATAATGCAGTTTCTAGTTTTATAGCATTTTGAGGACAAGCTATAACACATGCATTACAGCCTTCACATGCATATGGATCTACATCATATATACCATTCTCAAAGGTTATAGCTTCAAATCGGCAGATATTTTTACAAATACCACATTTATCGCATTTATTTTGATCTATTATAGCTTTTTTTCCACCATAATAATCATATTTTTCTTTTAATTCACCATTGAACATTAGATTCAAATTAGCAGCATCAACATCACAATCAGCAAGGACTGCGTTATTTAATAGAGCTCCAAAGGAAGAACTTAAAGTTGTTTTACCTGTTCCACCTTTTCCGCTGACTATAACTAATTGCTTCATATAATCATCCCCTTTATGGTTTCAAAAGCCTTTTTGAACTTTTCTTCCCATTCTGGTAAATACTGAGAGAATATTTTTCCTTCTGAATATAATTTTGCTATATTTCTATCAAAAGGTATTTTTAATATTATAGGAATATTTTCTTTTTTAGAATATTCATCTATCATATTTGTTTTGCCTGTATCTCTATTTACAACAATGCCTGCAGGTATGCCCATTTCTTTTACTAAATTTACAGCAAGTGCTAAATCATGTAGGCCAAATGTTGTTGGTTCCGTCACTAAGATAGCAAAATCTGTGTTTCTTAAGCTTTCCACCACAGGACAAGATGTTCCAGGTTGTGAATCGATTAATACAATATCTGCAGATCTATCTATATGCTTTTTTAATTGTCTTATAATCCTTACACCTGAAGGTTCCCCTATATTTAAAAGACCCATTCCAAATTTTAAATTTTCATTTATTTTTCCTAATTTTATTTTACCTATACTTTTAGGTTCTTCTTTAATAGCATTTACAGGGCAAACCATAGCACATGCTCCACAACCGTGACATAGGCTTTCAAATACCATTGTTCCTGTTGGAAATACAGAAATAGCACCAAACTGACACGCTTTAGCACATTCCCCGCATTTTATACATGCGTTATTATCAACTATAGGTAATAAAATATCTACACTTTCCTCTTTTTCAAAGTTTATATCAAAAAACAAGTGATCATTTGGTTCTTCAACATCAACATCTAATAACTGAACATTGTATATTTTTGATAGCGTGTATGCTAAATTGGTAGAGACAGTTGTTTTACCTGTTCCGCCTTTTCCACTTAATATAGTAATTTTCACGTTTTTTTCCTCCTGTTCAATTATTCATATATATTATACCACTATATATACAAAAATGATATATTATATTAAATACTTATAAAAGAGGGTTGGAAACCAACCCTCGATTAAAATATTTTTACCACCAATTTCTTCCGTGTCCCCTACCAAAACCTCTACCATATCCGGCGGCAAAACCTCTACCAAAACCGCGTCCCATGCCAAAACCTCTTCTGAATCCATAAAATGCATTATTAAAAGGTCTCACCCATCTATATACTGGTGAAACTGGAGCAATATATCCTGGATTTGCACATGGCCCCAATCTTCTTCCGACTGGTCCTGTTCCCATTGGGCCTGTTCCATCAAAGCCTGGCATCACCTTTCACCCCCTTGAGAATATCTATCAAGTTCTCTTAATCTTTCTTCGACAAAACGCATTTCTTCTTCAAGATATCTCTTATAATCTAATAACATAGCTTTTTCATCTGATGGCCTGTAATATTCGTCATAATTTCCTGCGCCATATTCAAAGCCTCTACCAAAACCACGTCCCCTACCAAAACCTCTTCCAAATCCTGCTCCCATTCTTCTTCCCATACCATAACCATGTCCCATTCCTCTACCGAATCCTCTTCCGTATCCATAATTATCATCATAATATGCCATGTCATTCACCTCCGTTTTCTATATGTTTTTTATATATACGTCTACTTTTATTATATACATAATACATATATATGTCAACTGTTTAGATGAAATTATTGTAACATTTTTTTTATTTTCAATAATTATATGGTATTGCAGATACGATGTCTAAAAAGTCAAATTCACTCAGGCAGCTCGATTGCTTATCCTTAAAATTATTCATTCTCAGCCGTCGTTCAGATTTTTCATCCATGAAAAAGCTTCACTCAAAAAAACGTCCTGTTTTTTTTGACGGCTTACATTCATAATTTTAAGGGTGTAAATGGTAAAATAAAAAAGAACAAAAAGAGGAAAATAAAAATGAACAAAAATGTACAAAAAGGATAAAGAAATAATGGTATCCTTCTATTTCGGAAAGGAGGATACCAAAGATGGAGAAAGTAAAACAACAACTAGAAATAATAAGGATGATGGGAATGAAACCAAATTTTTCTGAATTAGGAAGAATATATGGATATGACAGAAGAACAATAAAAAAAT
>NZ_LBFB01000038.1:0-8483 GCF_013363285.1 Marinitoga sp. 1154
TCATTGATTGTTTTTGTCTTTATTTCATTTTTCATCTTTATTTTCTACTTTTTTGTCCCCTTTTCTTTCCTCTGGTTTATTTTTTACTTTGTTTTCTGGGCTGCCTCTCTCTAAATTGAATTCGCTCTTGACATAATATTATATATGTTTTATTTTGCACTTTTAAAATTATTAATTATATAATTTTCAGTGGTTTGTATTAAAAAGATATCTCTTTTGTTAGGTTGTGGATATTCAGAAACTCCTGAAATAAAAATTTTATCATCTTTTATTGTTAAATCTGTAAATATTGTGTCCTGAGAATTTATCTGAAAAGTTTTGGCCCATTTTAAATTACCAGATAGGTCAAATTTTAATATTATACCCTTTCTTTTTAAGGTGTTTTTTTCTCTATACCATCCAATTGAATAAAAATAACTACCGTTTATTTTTGAAGTTATTAAATTGACATCATTTGTAAAAGGTATTTTCTTTTCATAAATTTTGAATCCATTTCCATCAATTTTGGTTATAAATGGTTGTAAAGTATCCTGAAAAGATGTTCCAATAATAATATATTCGTTTTTAGATACCAAAATTAGATCAGAAGCCATATCGTTTTTAGGTGTTCCACTTGTCAAATCCCATATTTTTTTTCCTAATTCATTTGTTTTTATTATATAATAGTCATATCCGCCATCACCAAAGGAGTTGGTACTTGATAGTAAAAGAAATGAATATTTATCTATTCTTTTTAATTTACCTCCGAATTCAAATTCATCTCCTCCAAAGTCCCTTGTCCAAATTCTAAATCCTTTTTTGTTAAATTTTGAAAATTGTATATTTGTAACCATATTATCAGTTCCAACGGTTCCAAGTGTATATATATATCCATTATCAAAATACAAATCGTTAATGGAATCTCTTTTTGAGCTACCAGTTACTACATCCCAGTTTATGTTTCCCTCTGGCGAAATAGAATATAATAGCATGTCACCCCTCAAATCCTTTTCAGATGAGAATCCACCAATTATAATATTATTATCATTTGTTAAATCTATAGCTGTAGCATATTTATCATGGCTGTTTCCAAAATTCCAGGCACGCAAATTTGAAAAATTTGTCATGATAGTACCATATAATAACTCTAAAACTTTATTTGAATTTATAGTATAACCTGTAAAATATATTATATTATCTTTTAACTTAAATCTTGAAATCATCTGATTTTCAGGTAATTTTATTCGTTTTATCACGAAATTAAGTGAGTCGGTTGAAAATGAGGACCAATCAGAAGTTTTTATTTGTTTTTTATCTTTTGCAGTAACTCTCCATATATATTTAGTATTCGGCTCTAAGGATATAACTAATTCATTATGTTTTATATTGCTTATCTTTTTGTTTTTTAACAAACCACTGCTTATTTCTTTTAACTGAATTTCAAATGTAACTGTTGTACTTTCATATTCTGGTAATGTCCATTTTAAAGAAACGGTAAAATCCCGTATTTTTTCATTAAATTGTGGATTTATTATTACAGGGGTCGGTAATGTAGTTGGTATATTATTATCAATATTAAAATTATCTTTTATAATCTTAAAAGATATAAATTTATTATCTTTTTTTTCCATTTGTTGAATATCGCTATCAAAAATTTCTACTATTTTATTTCCAGTTTCATCAATTATTGTAAAAACAAAGGAATTATGGTTTGTTACTACAATATCCATAATTTTCATATTTTTAAAAAACTTTTTCCATATTATATTTCCATTTAAGTCAGTGGAATATAATATATCGTTTCCAAAAACTATTAATCCGTTTTTTGTCAATAATATATGGTTGGGATTATCTATATTCAACACGGTTTTTTTATCTAAAATTTTAATATCCTGAATAATAACCTCAGTATTTTTTATTATATAAATTTTCCCATTATGGAGGAAGGCGTTTCTAAAATTTTCAGAAATCTTTATCCTTTGATTATTATAGGAAAACAGGTATAAAATATTACTTATTCTTAATAACATGTTGTATTCGTTTAAATCAAGAATATCAGCAGATAATTTAAAATCTTTTAAAATTTTTCCAGAATAGTTTATTATTAAAATTTTGTTTGTTGTATTTATGACTATTGCATTTTTAAAAGGATATATATTTTTGATTTTTTCGTCAAAATTCAAATTGATTACCTTTTCAAAATTTTTATAAATATCAAGCAGATTTTTTGAATAAAGAAGAATATAATTATTTATAGTTTTTATTTTTTCATAGTTTTGAGAAATTTCTATGGATTTTTCATATAAACCTTCTTTTATACTATACAATTTTATCTTATTCTTTGATAATAAATATATATATTTATTATCTATCGATATGTCAAGATATTCATCATTAATTGTATAGATCAATTTTTTATCATCATTATAAGCTTCGATAACATTTGTGTATAAATTAAAAAGTGTATTATTAAAATATAAAAGCTTTTCGCTTTTTTCTATTAGCGATATCCAGATTTGTTCACCATTATTGAAATTGCGCGTTTTAAATGACCAGATAGGACTTTCATATGTATTATTTCCATCTTTTGCCACAATTTTCCAATAATATATAGTAGCTGGTTTTAAAATTTTTACAAGATATATATTTGTTGGGAGGTTAGAAACATATAAGCGGGGAGTTTTTGTCTCCCCTAAATATATATCATATATTAATTTTTTATCATTTGTTTTGTTATTTATTTGCCATTTTAGTATAAGGCTGGTTGGTGACACATTTTTTTGATTGTTTTCCGGATAAATAGGTATCAAGTTCGCATTAGAAAATGATATGGAAATTATAAAAAGGAAAAGAGTGATATTAATAATCTTTTTAATGGTATCACCACGCATTCACTATTTTAAATGATTTAGTTGTTGAATTTGAATCTGACAATATTATTTTAAAACCTCTTGAAACAATATTTCCTGTTCTATCTTCCGCTTGAATCACAATAGTTGCACCTGTAGATGGCAATACTATCCTATCATTTTTTATATAAGCCTTTTTTATATATGAATGATTTTTAAATTCATCTATAGTTAATTTAGTTGAATCAATTGAATCTATATAAAAATCACTTTCAACAGTTTTGTCTTCGTTATCAACAAAAAGTTTAATATCCTTAATTTCAACATCATCTGTAATTTTAGCAATTACAGTTAAATTCGTTGAAGCTGTAGAATATTTGTTTGGTTCAATAAGCATTATTTCTGGGGGTAATCCTCCAATTTTTATGCTTTTTTCATAGGTAGCAGTGTTTGATGCTCTATCTGTTACTGATATGTATAAATCTAAAGTGTCGCCAATTATGTAGTCTCGAGCGTTAAAGTCATCTGTTGTTATAGTAGAATCTTTATCATGTAATCCATCAATTATAGACTGATTAGATTTTTTAAAATACAATAAATTATCATTATTTGATATACTTAAAGAATAATCAGCAATATCAGCGTAATTTTCAACATCAATATCTTTTATATATGCTACAATATTGAACGTCCCTTCAACAGTATCGTATACATTTTCAGATGGTATTAATTTTATTTCTGGTAATCTTCCAACCTTTAGAGTTTTTTTAAGCGAAGTTTTATTACCAATATTATCTTCTGCAGTTATTATAATATTAAGAGTTTTACCATCTGGAATATTATCAATTTCATATGGGTTTAAAGAGCTTACTTCTATTTCATTTTCACCAATTCTATCAAATTTTAGAGCGCTTATTACCTGGTTATCAATGGAAATTTCCCAATTTTTCAGATAAATATCATCTGAAATCCTGAATTTCAGATTGAAACTACTGTCTATGAAATCTGATGTTGGTTCTAATAATTGAATAACCGGTTTTTTATCTTCTTTTAATGTACATCCTGCAAGAAATAAAAGAAAAATAATTGCTATTAGAAATTTTTTCATAATATATCCTCCCCACATAGACTATTATTCAACATATTAATTTTATTTTAAAAATGTTATTAATCCATCAAGTTTTGCAGCCCATAAAAGCAATGTTTTAACCTTTATATCTTCAAAATGTACATTTTCAATTTCAGCTATAGAAGGTTTTATATGCATATAAGATAAAATTATTTTTATAATATCTTCATATGAGTTTAAATAATACTCTGCTAAAGTATCAAAGTCTATGAGGTTTAATTCATAATCAGAAATGAACCGAGCTAGTTCAAAGTGCAAATCTTTCATTTCTTCTATTATGTCATTAACAAAAACATCTAAAATGCTGAAATTACCAAATGCTCTATCCTGATAAAATCTTAATAAAAAGCGTGAAATCAATATTCCTTTTCCATCTTTCCATATATATTTTGTTAAAAGTGTTGATATTCTTTCGGAAAGTCCATAATCTATACCACTTAATAAATAGGCATTTAATAATAATTCAATACCATCAATATCCTCATTTGGATCCTCTTTTATAAGATTCATTATCTCTATATTATTTTTCTTTAAATTTCTGTATAATCCTAATTTATCAATTTCACCATATTCATCAAAAGAATTTATCAAAGATTCCACATAATTTTTATCAGCAATATTTTCTAAATAATCAAGATAAGAATCAATATTATCTATTATTAAAGGCATATTTCCATACATTCCATAATTATTTAATTCAATAGATATCTTTTTTGCAATGTCTATTTCATCATTGGATAAAAGTGAAAACATATAAAATGTTTTTGCAGATATTTCAAATTCTGTATTTTTTAACATTTCATAATATTTTTTGGTACTTTCAATATCTCCAATAATAGCAGATAATTTTACCAATAATAATAGAATTAGATTTTTATTCTCTTCTTTAGCGATTTCTAAAGCTTTTTTCGCTGTTTCATACGCCTTTATATATTCACCAATATTTCTATAAGATATAGATAATTCATGAAGTATAAAATCTTCTTCATAAATATCTGCAGCCTTTTCTAATTTTTTGGTTGCTTCTATATGTCTTCCGAGTTTTGCATATGTATAAGCTAGGTTATATAGCAATTCATAATTTTCGGGGTCTTTTTTCAAGCCTTTTTCCTGTATTTTCATAGCATCTTCAAATCTTTGTAGTTGATTAAATAATATTCCTAATCTTACATAAGCAGCGGAAAATTCAGGATCTTTTTTTAATATAGTATTAAGTTCCTCTATTGCTTCAGAAAACAATCCATTCTCAATATATATATCAGCAATTTTTAAACGAGGAATAATGAATTCTGGATTTAATTCTAAAGTATTTTTATAAGCTTCAAGAGCTTCTTCATAAATTTTTCTTTCAAACATTAAATTTCCCAATTCAAAATGACCGAGATAAAAATTTGGATTTTTTACTATAGATTCTTTTAATTCCAATTCTGCTAACTCATCTTGTCCGCTTTTTTTTAGCAAAAGCGATCTATAGAAATTAAATCTATAATCTTCTCCAGCAATTTTTTTTGCTTTATTTAAATATAAGTTTGCATTTTCAAAATCATTTTTGTTTAAAGCATCTTTAAATGCCTCATAATAAAAATATACGAGATAACTTTTATAATATTCATCTTTTGAAATTTTATATTGTGCTTCTAATCCTCTTAAAATAACGTCAAGGGGTAATTTGTTTTTATCTGCAATGTTTTTCATATCATCTACTAATATTGGCATTTTTACAGGTAAATTATATAATTTTGCATATTCAGGTTTTAAATCTAAATAGACAATAGCGTATTTTAATCCCATGATTTTTCCTCCCTTTTTTCATTGAGTTCCATAACATATGCAATTATTTTAGCAACAATAAAATACATTTCTTCAGGAATGTCTGAAGGTATATCAAGGCTATACAATTCATTTACAGTTTTTGTATTTTTCAAGATAGGTATATTATTTTCTTTGGCAATTTCAATGATTTTATCAGCGATTTTTCCTATACCTTTGGCAATTACAGTTGGGACCTCATCTTTAAATTCTTCATATTTTATAGCTACTACTTTCTTATCCATATAATCCCTTCTTATTTAATTTTTCTGTATTTTCTAAAGTGTTGATTTGTAAAGCATTAATTTTAATTCCATCTTTTTCTATTTCATTAATTAAATGATTTATATTATTTTTAAAATCATCAATATTCCTTTCTATATTAAAATTAATTGTTATGGAATTGTCTTTCTTATATATAATGCTATTTATCAAACCAAATTTATTAGAAATAAAAGAAAAAGCTATTCTTTTTATCTTTTTTTGCTGTTGTTTTTCATAATCTATTTCATCGCTAATATTAAAAAAAATAGGCATTCCAAATAATTGAAAAAATACGAAGTTCGGCTCTTGAATAGATTCAAATTGTGAGAAGTTTTTATATGCATTCAATGCTTTATGAAATATTTCATTTTTTTGTGTTTTTATATAATATGTTTTTTCATCTGTTTTTGATTTATGTGGAATCTTATTACTTTTTTCATTTTTTTTATTGTTTTCGTTTATATTTAAGAAATTTACGTCCTTTTTTTCAAATTTTATAAAATTCTCATTTTTTTTATTTTTTACAATTTGATCATTATTTTGATTTGTAATGTTTTTAAGTATATCCGTTGGTTCTTTTTCTTTGTTTATTAAAATTGTATTTTCAATCATTTTATTTATGATTTTTGCGCTGTCGTTAGGATTGGGGATCTTTAAACTTTTATTTTCTATGATACTTTTTGCGATTTCTTTTATAAAGGTTTTAATAAAATTATTAGCACTATTAATGTTTTTTTTATTGTCTGGAGTGATATTATAATTTTTTGAGAGATTATAATTCTTTGGAAAAATGTTTTTAATAAATTTTCCTAACCAAGTTATAAAATTTTTTATTTGTGGACTTTTCATGTTGCCAATTAATTTTAATTCTATATTTTCATTTAATAAAGGAAATATCAAAGAATATTCTTTTTCAGATTCTTTGATATTTTGATTTTCTATAATAAATAAAAGTTCTTTTGCCTGTGTGATATTAGTATTTTTGCTTTTTTCATCGATAACATTAATATAGTCTCCAGCTTTTATATTTTCTGGTAATTTTGGATTTTCAATAATTATTCTTTTATTTTTATCTATTTTTAATTGAATAATATCATCATCTATTGCCTCTATTAAGGCAATTAATGTTTTTATATTTTTTGTTTTTGTTAATTCTTTTATAATCCCAAAATTAAAAAATTTAATGCCATTTAGAATAAAAAATCCCTCACTTTAAAATATCATAATCTTCAGGATAATCGTATACAACTTTTCCATATTTTCCATCTGATAATTCTTTTAAAAAAGTACTCATAGCTCTTTCAATATCATAAGTATTACCAGTAGCAATAAAATTTCTTCTTTTAGCGAATAATTCAAGAAATTTTATATGATCTTCAGGAATACTATCTGATTTTAAAGCTTTTTTAATTATATCTGGATATTTTTCTTTAAAAAAGTTGAAACCATATTCTATTGCAAATTCTTTTTCATCTTCTTCTGGTTTAATTGAACCTATTAGTATAAGTTTATATAATATTTTTTTATTGTATATTTCACTATATAAAATACCTGGTGTATCGAGTAACATAAATTGATTGTTAACACTTATCCATTGAAGGCCTCTTGTAATTCCTGGGGTATTGCCCACCCTTAAAGCTTTTTTCCCTTTTATACTATTAATTAAGGTTGATTTTCCAACATTTGGTATACCAGCAACCATTACCCTCAATTCGCTAAACTTTTTTGGAAACGATTTATAAACTATTTTTGTTAAAAAACTTCTTACACTTACTTTTTTTAAAGCTGTTTTTAAAACTTTATATCCTTTATCTCTATAATATTTTTCCCAGAATTTTAGCTTGCTTTCATCAGCAATGTCAATTTTGTTAAAAAGAATAATTCTTTCTTTATTTTTAAACAGGTCATCATATTCATAAGCTCTACTTGCATAAGGAGCTCTTGCATCAACTAATTCCAGTATTCCCTGAACAGTTTTTAAATATGTTTTAATTTTTCCTTTTGCTTTTTTTATATGGCCAGGATACCACATTTTTTCACCTTCTTATCTCTGTGTTTGATTTGTTTTTATAAAAAATCTTACTTCTATTTTAGTTTATAAAAAAGAGAAATAACAAAAAATCCGGGAACTTCCCGGATTAATACTGGTGCCCCCAGGAGGAATCGAACCTCCATTTGCGGATTAGGAATCCGCCGTTCTATCCGTTGAACTATGAGGGCGAGATTGATTTTTTTAGGACTATAAGTATTTTAACAAAAAAAATGAGTAAAATCAATAAAGAAAATATAAAGATAAAATTAAAAAGAAGAAGCATAAAAGCAAATATATGATATAATAAAAAAGAAATAAAATATCAGAAGGTGAAAAATATGGGACTATATGATCAACTATTCAAAGAAATATTTCAAGACAAAGATATGATTATTGAATTTATCAATTTGTTTCTACCATC
>NZ_LBFB01000039.1:0-7318 GCF_013363285.1 Marinitoga sp. 1154
TCTTTTCACCTTTAGTATTCAAAGAATAACCTTTAAAACATTTATTTTTCCTACTATAACGATTAACAGTAAAAAACAATCTTGATTTAAAATAGAAAGTGCTACGTTTAATCTTATAATGATTAAGCATATAATTTAAAGAAACACCATAAGTTTTTTAGTTTGTTTTCAAACTAAAAAATCATAAAGATATATTTAAAAGATATATATATTAAAACAAATAAAAAAAGCAAAATATCATGATGCAAAGCATCATGTAATAATCAACAAATCACCAATAAAAGTTACTTTCTTTTCTGTTGTTGTTGTTTTTTCAAAAAATTAATTTCATCCTCTTGCATTTTAATAAGAAGTTCTTTTTCAAGAAGAAGACAATCATAACGATTGTTCATAATATTTAAGTTTTTTCTCTAAAGCAACAGAATCATTAGTATTATTTGAATTAGACTTAATAATACCAAAGCATTTTGCTTCGCAAAACCAAATAAGAAAAATAAACATAAAAATATATATATAAATTTATAAAATAAAAAATCATACAGCTTGCGCAGCATGATTTAGAAATATCGGAAATCATAGAATTAGGACGGCCTTTTTTTGAATGAAACACATTATCATCATAATTAGAATCTTTATATTTTTTACCCTATTTTTATCGAAGATAAAAAATATTTTGTATAATTAAAATTTTTACATATTTCTATTTTGCAAAGCAAAATATGTTGGAGTTAATGAATCATCAGAAAGATATTCTTTAACTGCTTACAGCAGTTAATAGGATTAAATGATTTTATAATAAAGAAAAATAAATCTTTTCAGCTTTGCTGAAAAAGCCAAACTTAAATTCAGGTTCATAATTAGTTCGTTTTCTCATTAAAAAACACCCCTTTCTTTTTTTCAATTTTATGATATCACTTTCTTATTTTTTATCCAAATCTTGGAAGGGGTGAATACGCAATGCCAAGGAAAAGGAAAGAAGAAAATGAAAAAATTATATTTTTATAATGATATGGGATATGCTGTTTATGATGAATTAATAGATGCATTAATGATTAAAATTGAATTCATTGAAAAAATATCTTTAGAAGAATTGGATATATTAAAAGCAAATATTGATAAATACAAAATATGGATAGATTTTAAAGGTATATTTAACCATTATGAAGTAAAAAAAATACTTGATGTATTTAAAGATCTTAACGTAGTAGCAATAGAACAACCATTACCTGTTGGAAGTGAATCCGCAGTAAAAGACCTTTTAACGAAATATACTGTTTTGTTGGATGAATCCTTTAAAACGCTTCAGGATATAATAAGATTAAAAGATATTTCTACAGGATTGGTATTTGAAATCACAAAATTTGGGTGATTATTAAAAACTTCTGAGTATTTAAAAGTTGCTGAAAGTTTTGGTTTGGAAACAATGATTTCATCAAGAATAGACATCCAACAAAGGTGAAATAATAAAAATGCCGGAAATTCCGGCATTTTTATTAATATTGATGCATGTTAATAAATTCAACGAGTATTTCTTTCTCCTGAAATATTTCTTGGAGATATTTTTATTAATCTTTTTTCATGCCGGGTAATTTTTCAAAATATATAAAAATAGAAACTATATTCATAGCCATAACCACGGGCAGAGCCCCCCATAAAAAGAAGAAATTATTTATAACAAATAAAATAATAAGTTGTTTAGTTATTATTTTATTATTAATGTTATAGTTTTCCTGTAAATTAAACATCACAAATAAAATGGAACTAAAAATTAAAATATATCCTATAAGATCTTTTGTTGAAACTGGATAATCACTAAATTTTTTAATTATTACGGTTAATAATATTAAAGGGCTTATACTTTTAATAACTTTAAATAATATTTTTTTATTCATTATCATTTACCCCACGAAGCTATATCAGAAGTTATTGTTCCTTCGATTGCTCCAAGAACTATTCCTCCAGCCAACCCTGATAACGTAATTGGATTAGAACTAACGGCTGCCAATCCAAGATATCCTATTGCCCCGCCAATTCCTCCCCACTTTGCTGCTTCTTTAGTTTCTTTCCATCCTTCAATGCCTTTTTGGTTAAATTCTTCAATTTTTTGAGCTTTCCTTTGTTGAAATTTTTCCCATGCTTCTGAACCTGTAACGTATCTTCCTTGATTAACATGTCCATACCCACTAACATTCCCTTCATAAATAGCATCCATTCTAATGCCCATAAAGCCACCTCCTGTGAAAAGTTTACTTTAGTGGAATTTGTTTCATTAATTCATTTGCACATATTAATTTATTTTTTATTTTGATAATTTTATTGTTTAATATTGGTAATGGTACTTCTACATTATTATTAGTTTTTACTTTATAGAAACTAATATCTTTTATAAGTTTATTTGATAAAGTTGAAATCGGAATCTTTTTCAATGTATTAAATTTATTATCTTTTTGTATAAGAATGAAATTAGAAATATATGTAGCATCAATCAAATACATACAAAAACCCCTTTTTAAATTAAAATTATACTAAATCTTCATTTTAAAATTTTATTCACAAGTATTATATAAAAAAAAAAAAAGAAAAGTCAATACAAATAAAAAAATTTACAGTATATTTTCAATAATTAAGTTGATAATTAATATATCAGGTGATCAAATAATTTTGAAGTAAAAAACCTTTTTTTAAATAATGAAGAGGATGTAGAAAGTGGAAAAACAACATTTTTAAGAGATATAGTTGAAAAAATAAAAGATAAATATTTACCTATTTTTATTTCTTTTGAAGATTATGATGGCTTAGAAGATGCGATTTGCTCCCCCGAAAATTTGACAAAAATATATAAAAACAAAATAAAAGCACTGGAAAATATAAATCTTACAATAAACAAAGGAGAAAAAGTAACGATATTTGGACCAAATGGAGCAAGAAAAACGACGTTAATAAAAACAATAGGAATGTTTATAATACCAAATAGAGGAAAAATAAAAATAAAAGGATATGACATACAAAAAGATGATTATGTTATTGAAATTAAACAAAAAAATAAAAATAAAAATATATCAGTTGATATAATAATTATGTGAAAATTTTTAATTTTAGAAAATAAAAAACAATTATAATTTTACTTAAATTTTACATGGTATAGTTGACTTCTTTTTTTTTTTTGCTAAAATTATTGTAAATTGAATAAGTGAAAATAATATCTTTTAATTGTACAGTAACATAAAATAAAAACTATACATATATTGAGTTTTATCTTGAATTATTGAGTTATAAAATTCACAATTATACTTTTAATGTAAACGTAAAGAAGATGTCTGTTTCATACAAATGTCATATATAAATCAAGATAAATTTGTTTGATTTTATTCTTCATCAACAAACTCAATTAATCCTCAATTTCGACAAGAAATTTAGAAATAAAATTTCTGATTAACAACAAGTTTGTCGTAATTATTATATCAAAAATTATTAAAATTTTTGATTTTTCAGCCGGCTGTTAGCAGTCTTCTTTATTCTGGTGCCAGAGAAAAATCATTGGTATATATTTATTTCCTATAAAACTATATCATAAAGGTATTTTTTATGTTTAAAACAGCATTAACCTTAGTGGGGGTGTAATAATGGAATGGATAATGAAACCCATAGATGAAGGTGATGAATTAGATTGCTTTTGTTTATTAGTTATTTGTTATACAAATTGTCCATGCAATAATCCTTCACATAGTTGTAGCTGGATTTATTCATGCCGCTTTTCACCGCCTATTTGCGACTCTAATCTTTGTAGAGCAGTAGATCAGGGAATTTAGGAGGTGTTAATTATGTTGTGGATTATAAAACCTATTAATGATGATGAAAATACGATTGAAGGATGCGGAATTGATTGGTATGGAAATTGGTGTTTTATTCAAAATTGCACAACACAAGATTGTTCAAGTCATATATGCATAATATATTTACATTAAATAATTTTTGTATATCTTAAAGGGTGAGATATATGGGTATGAGATTTGGAAAATATTTAACTTTTTTTGTTATAGAAAATAAAATATATGCATATAATGCATTAAATAATGGATTATGTGAATTAAAAAACGAATCATATGAAATGTTAATAAAAAAAGATTTTAAGAGTTTGGAGAAATTATATCCTGATGTTTTTTATGAATTAAAAAAGGCTTTATACATAGTTCCTGAAGATTTCGATGAAAATAGTTATGTTAAACTAAAAAATTGGGAGGCAAAATTTTTACAAAATACCTTATCGTTAACAATTGCTCCTACATTAGATTGTAATTTTAAATGTTTTTATTGTTATCAGCAAGAATATAAGCAAGAATCATACATGAATAAGTCAACGGCTGATAAAGTTTTTGATTTTATTGACAAAAGAATTACACCTAATATTCAATTTTTGTATATTAATTGGTATGGAGGAGAGCCACTTCTTAGTATTGAAATAATAGAATATTTATCAAAAAAAATAAAAAAACTATTAGATAATAAAAAAATAAAATTTAAATCTTCAATAATAACGAATGGCTATCTTTGGGATGAAAAATATGCAAAAATATTATCCGAAAACTGCAATGTAGAAACGGTTCAGATTACTTTAGATGGGCCTAAAGAGATTCATGATATAAGACGACCTCATAAAAATGGAAAATCTTATGATATTATTATAAGTAATTTAAAAAACATTTCTCAATACTTTGAAAGAATATTAATTAGAATTAATATGGATAAAACTAATGAAGAGAAAATTCCAGCTTTATTAGAAGAATTAAAAAAATTAAAGTTAAATATTTTTCCTTACATAGCACCAGTTTCATTGGACAACATTCATCACAATAACTTTGCTAAAACGTGTTTTCATATAGAAGAATTTGCTTTAAAATATTTAAAGATAAAAGAAAAAGATGCATATTCTTATTTAACTAATTATCCAGTTTTAACTTTTGGAAGTTGTGGCGCTGTAAGGAAAAATTCATTTGTTATAGATCCAAATGGAACTATATATAAATGCTGGAATGAAGTTGGACAAAAAGAAAAAAGTATTGGAACAGTAAGTGAAGGTATAACAAATTATTCGCGCTATATTAAATGGATGGCTTTTGATCCGTTGGATATAAAAGAATGTAGCGAATGTAGTATTTTGCCGTTATGTAATGGCGGATGTCCATATAGAATACTATTTCCAGAAGATGTGGATATTTTCGAAAAAAGATGTAGTGAGTATAAATGGACATTAAAAAACGAGCTTTCATTATGGATTAAAAATAATGTTTTAAATAATAGAAAGTTTGAAGTTAAAGTAAATTCAAAATAACAAATGAAAGAAAGATTCAAATTCACCTTTATCTACTTTATATGATTAGTAGATAAAGGTGTTTTTAAAAATCTAATTTTTGATAACTAATTTATTTTGAAAATATAAAAAAATATAATGAGGAGGCTAATTGAAAATATTTCTTTGAAGAGGTGAAAATATGGATGTAGTTGTTATGGAGGATATTCTATTTTATTTTAATAATGGACCAAAAATTGTTGAAAATTTTTCTATGAGAATAAGCAAAGGAGAATTTGTTTATATAAAAGGTTCAAATGGTTCCGGGAAAAGTACAATTTTGAAATTGCTTGGAGGAATAATAAAACCCAAAAATGGAAAAATAAAAGTTTTAGGAAAAGAACCATATAAGGAGTCCGAAGTTTTGAAAAGTGTAGGGATGGTAGTTGATGGTATGGGGCTATATAAAGAATTGAGTTTGAAAGAAAACATAATGTATTTTGCAAAAGAAAAAGGTCTTACATATGAACATGCAAAAAAAGAAATAGAAAAATACGAAAAATTCTGGGATATAGATTTTGATAGAAAATACAAAAAATCCTCTCATGGAATGAGAAAAATAGCAAAACTGACATTTTCATTGATAAATGAGCCAGAACTTCTGATATGGGATGAGCCAGAGCTTGCCCTTGACCAGAAAAGAATCGATACATTGTTAGAAATCCTTAAAAGTTATAAAGAAAAAGGAAAGACATGTATAATTGCCGGAACAAATCCTGAAATTTATAAAAACCTCGTGGATTTAATAATAGAAAAAGAGGTGATTTTATGAAAATTTTATTCAAATATAAACACTGGATAATTATTCAATCAATATATGTTATTGTAGGTGTATTAACTGTCTTTATTTTAAAAGCAAGCGGAAAAATAGTTGAAGGCCAGATAGCCAGTGGGTTAGCAATAAGTATGCATTTTATATCTAATACTCAGGAATTATTGATTCCAATATTAATGTTGATGTTAGCAGATTTAGCTTTTAATATAGAATATGTAGAAGGAACATTTTTAACACATTTGTTGTGTGGTAAAAGCAGAATAAGATGGATGTTAAATAGATTATGCAATTTTTATCTTTTTATAACTTTACAATTTTTTATAGCGTTTGTTTTAATAATAGTTGGTGCAGGAATAATAATGGGTTCATTCACATTGGGAGCAATGGAAGTTAATGCAAACATTGGAATAATAGAAATAATCTCCCCAATAATTATAAATATTCTAAAAACATTGGTATTCACATCCTTTGCAATATTGGTGACCACATTTTTACCTGGAAAGCTAATGATAGGAAGCATTATATCAGTTGGGATAATATTTGTTACAATAAAAATAACAAATATTTTAATGATATTATTTCAGGAAAATAAAATATTAAAAATCATCGTAGATATGATCTGGCTAACAGAATCGAAAGAAGCGTTTATTTATGGGATAATATGGATTGTATTGTTTACATATTTATCAATAAGACGTGTGGATAAGATTGTTATAACCAATCAAGGAAGTTAGTTAAAAGCAATACTTTGGAAAAATTTAAAATAATAGGTTAAATCATGAAAAGAATAAAAAAATTCATATATTTTCTGTTAAGAGATATATTAATATGGAAAAGCTATAAAACCCAGGCAGTGCTGGGGATACTCAGTGGATTCTTAGGATTATTACAATTTGGATTCATGGGAAGGTTTATAGCTCAGGGGAACTACTTTCCAATGATAGAGCAATACGGAGGAAATATCTTAGCATATTTTATATCAGGAAGTGTATTCATGAGTTATACAACACTGTCCCTAACAACATTTAAAAGTGTAATAAGGCAGGAGCAGATAATGGGAACAATAGAGTACCTGCTTCTGTCAGAAACGCCATTATGGGAAGTATTTATATACACAATATTTTCAAGATTAATATTTACAATAATAAACACAGGAATAGTGTTTATATTTTTAATATATACATTTGATGTAGAAA